>JASJGT010000267.1:0-8832 GCA_033791405.1 Desulfuromusa sp. | reverse complement strand
GCTCATTAAATTGATGCACGCATTGATTGAGCAACCTATCGGATTCATGCGTCTCGACAAAACCAGCCATTTGCTCAATCGTCATGATTCCCTTTGTCGGCTGCTGGTCTGATAAGCCAATTAGCTCCGTCACAGGCGTCGCGATTTGTTTAGGAAAAGCGTAGCTGTCAACAACCTCGGCCAACACTTTGCGGGCAATCTGCTTTTTTTCTTTTCTGTTGAAACGTTGCCAATTAGGAAATTCAGTTTTTAGTTGCTTACGAATCTGGGCCTTGATATCTTTGCGGTGCATGTGAAAAGCTCCTTTTGGAAGTAGTTTGTTTGGCGATGATCTACCTCCTTATAGGGGCTTTTCCATGCATAAACAACTGTCATCTCGTTGAATTACACACATTTCTTTAACACCCTTTCTTAGAGTGATCCAGAACACCGCACCATTGAATGATAAAGTCAGACCGCCGGTGTGGGCCAAAATTTATCCGATAGGAAAGGTTCTTCGGCCGGCCGGAAAAATCTGCGTTGCATGATACAGGGACTCTGGATGGGTCCGCCAGGTAGCCGGGGACTTGGCTACAGATTTCTTGCCAGTATGCAAATTAAGAGCTAATTCGAAGCACCACTATATATTGCGGTCCTGTGAAATCTTGGTTGGGTGGTGATTACACACCAGACAATGAACATATCTGATAAATCTATCGCGTGGTGATGTATTGAGATTATATAATTATCTTCGATATTACAGATATCATAGTAGGATTGTGTCACTATTTATATGTTTATGGACGTCCCCACCGACCCCCAGATTTTGTGATGCTCCACATGGTTTGGGACCATTTCAATGTGGATTTAACGGCCAACAATCTGGCTCAATATGCGTCAATTAGGGTTTTGAGGTCCGAGTGTGCCTTTTTTTCGTTTCGGACTTAAATGGAAAAAGTCCGTAACGTTCGCGAAACGCCTTTTTATTGCATATAGCAATCATACTTTAAAAGGACTTATCTGTCCTGATCTATACTTGAATTGACAGTGATCCTTATCGGTTTCTGTGATCAAACTCAGTTCTACAAAACTCTCCGATGATTTAGCCACATAGGAGACATATTTATCTTGGTTTTTCCAAGACGGTGTAGTTACTCTGGGACCTTCACATGGACATATCTGATCAATTATGCATCCAGTTGATGGGTCTCTGACTTTACAGGGGGCGATTGAGTAGTTTATAGAAAGTGCCTTTGAATAAACTGCGAATGAATAAATTGCTTTTGAAATTACACGAGTAGTAGATTTATGCCTCTGTGCTGATGTAAGTGAGACCCACCTCTTGAAAAAATTCTGTGAATTAGAGTTTAATAATTTAGTAAAACATGTGTCTTGTTTTTATTGACATGTTCAGTGATATGTAATAATCGCGTCGCCATATATTGATAACCAAGTGGCGAACGAACACCAACCCATATGCTGTCAGGGCAGAAATACTTGGTTATACGACCACGATCTCGTCGGCAAGCGAAAAGGAGATCACGTGTTATTCCGAATAAGGGCCCCGGAAATATATATATCCCCATCTTGCTTGTTTTTTTTGCCCGTCTACTTCGTTACATCCGCCGGTACATATCTCGATCTACACCAGCTATGTGCCTTGTAAACAAACAAAAATCCGGAGCAATCTTGAGGATCTATTTCTTACCGTAACCCTAAGATGGAGTCATAGGCGGCGTAGTTTAATCTACGATCCTAACTTGCAAAGAGGCTAAATAAGCAATTTAGCGTTTAAGGAGTCACGGCGTGAACATTTTACATATCACCGATCTTCATTTTGGCCCCCGTCACTGGGAGGGAGACGACCATATTCTGCTGAAGGAGCTTAACGCATACGATGCCGATATTGTTATCAACACGGGGGACAGCACGACCGATGGTATGGAAGATGAGTATGCGGAAGCAGGACGCTTTTTAAAAGCTATCGAGTGCAAAAATGTTATCTCCATCATGGGGAATCACGACAAAAGAAATATGCGCTCCCATGAACTATTCCTGAAATATATTTTCGATCCGAAGATCATCTACCTGCCTGAGATGACGCAAACCACCAAGAAAAACCTTTTTTTGAATCGGGAAATAACCAGGGTCCGTGACAATTTCACCGATGTAAATTTTATCAAAGCCATTCCTGTAAATGGAAAATCCGTATTGATTGTCGGCATCGATTCCAATGAACTTTACACCGACGTGGGGTTTGTTGAAAAAGAAATCTTGCATGCTATTTCAGACAAAATCAATCAGATGGAATATGACGTGTCGCTGCTGCTGACCCATCATTCCATTTTGGGCACCGATGAAGAGCCACTTAAAAATTCCATTCGCGTTTTCGATTTTGTAAGGAAGCACAAAATCGAAAACGTCTTTTGCGGCCATACCCACGAACTGGAGTTGAGGAAAACCACCGATCTATATCATGGACATTCTTTTACCCAGTTTATGTGCGGTACTCTTTCCTCCAGCAATCATGCCAACGACGACAATATGTTTTTATATTATGAAAATTGGGGCACGAATGATCTGCGCGTGCATCTGGTAAGGATATTCACCCAGGGGGGCAAAGTGCATTTTGAAAGAGAATATATTAAATCTCTATAATTTCAGTAATGCTACAATCTTGGAAACGAGTTTGGGTTTGCCAAAAACGGCACAATATACGGTGCCTACCCCAGGTTGTTTGGTTTGTCGAACACTCTGATATTTACCGCCGGCCTCCTCGATTAATAGCTGGGTCGCGGCGATGTCCCATATGCGAATATTCCACTCGACGGCGGCATCCACCGCACCGGTAATGGCACAGGTATGAATATAGCAACAAAAGTAAATTCGAATGTTGGGATGTGCCTGTACAAGGGTATCGAATATTTGTGCCTCATCTCCGTATCTCATAAAGTTCGAACGTGTGGCCGTTGCAACCCTTTCAGTTCCATCAAAAGTTTGGGTATTAAAATCATCTAAAAAGATCCGTTTACCATCACAAAATGTTCCAAGACCATAAGCTCCATAGCAGCATGTATTAAATGCGGGGTGATCTATTACCCCAATAAGCGGTTGCCCTTTGTAATGTAATCCAATAATTGTACCATAAAGCGGCATGCCATTGGCAAGTTCGGAACTGCCGTCGATAGGGTCTATAATCCACTGGAAATCCGCTGCGGGATTCGAGCTCCCAAATTCTTCTCCAATGACTCCAAAATCCGGAAAAGTTTCTGCTACCTGTTCTCTAAATTTTTTTTCTGCTTCAATGTCTGCGGTGGTGACCAAACTTTTGTCAGGTTTAGACGTTATCTCGAGGCCTGTTGAAATCGCGGATTTGATAACCAATCTGCATTCTTTTACAAATTCTAATGCCTTGTCGAGGTAAAATTGTCTTTCTTTCAGACCTATCTCTTCACGTTTGTCTTCGTTCATTTTACGGTATCTCCTAATCCGGATCCCGCCTTTCGGATAGATAACCCAACAGGATGAATTCTTCACGAAAGCACGAAAGGATCCTAGTACGATAGTGGTTACCCAGGCAGGCGAAAACTCGAGAGATAAAAAAGGAATATGATGTCGGGTTTGTCAAATAGTTTTTTAAGTGCTGCCTTTGATGCCAAAGTAATGTTGAATATGCATATCTTGCGGGATATTAATTCCATGGGTCCCCTTGCCGCTTTCCGGGTCGATGTGCGCACCATGGTCGGGTGCAAATACAATGGCACGATTATTTCGCTGCCAGATAACGTCCATTGTATCAGCGAGTTGAGTAAAGGCTGCAATGTCATTACGCAATGCCTGAATAGCCTCTGTACAATAGTGTGTCTTTTCATGCAGAATATCATCATATTCACAGTGGTAAGCGACAATAAAATCATAATTGTCGGACTTGATTATTTCGATGGTACGGTGGGTAACCGCTTGATCGTCAGGCTCAGAAAAATAATGGATTTTCCGTTTTCGGAAGATAAGATCCATGCTTTGTTCTTTTACTGAAACAATAGCCACTCTTTTCCCGGCACGGATAAGCGCATCGAAAAGTGTATCGCAAGTCAAGACCGGCTTCCCTTTTTTTTGTAAACCATGGTCTCTGGGCTGAGCACCTGTGAACATGGATGCAAAACAAACCGGTGTTATTGGAGGAATTACGGCGCATAATGGCACAGCTATCGGGGCATGCCTCAATACAACATCAAATAAAGATCTGAAGTCTTGATACATTTGCAGTCCAACTGCATCGGGTGCGTAAACCAGGCATTTTTCAACGGTTGCAATACCGTCCCGTTTGGCTGCCTCAACCACCTCACCGAGGAAACGTTTATCAGACAGTGCGGGGGGAGCTATCCCCATAAGCTTGCAGATGGTGGGAGCGATGGCGGTAATGCATTGCAAATTGGGGTCTTTTTCTTTTTGATCATTCATGATTTATGATATCTTAAAATATTTGGTATTTGAAGAAAGTGTGACAAATGTTTCCGTATATCTTATCCCGCCAATTTTACTCAAATCTTTCTTAAAAAGAATGTCATTTAATGAACCCAGGGAATCAACCATTATTTCAAAAAACAGGTCAAAACGACCGGTAGCATTCCATACAGCGGTTACCATTGGAATTTTTTCGATCTCTTTTATCTTTTTTTCGTGATCACGCTCTTTGAGATTAACCCCTACCAAAGCAGAAATCGTATTTGGCAGCGCAAACGGATCAACTCTGGCCTCTAATTTCAGGATGCCTCTATTTTTCAGACGTGTAACCCGGTTCTTGATAGTTCCCTCAGATACATTCAGCTTTTTGGCAATAATTTTAAACTGTCTCCGGGCGTCTTCTTGCAGTTCAAGAATAATTTTTTTATCGATATCGTCTAAGTTACGTTCTGCATGTATCATCTGTATTGCCCTCCCCAATTCAAATAATAAGAATTGTTCACCGCATAGTTTGCTGAGATCGTCATTAATACAATGAAAGAGATAATTTCAGGGAACTTTTTTTATAAAGTATGAGAAAGGTCGTTTTTGATTTAAAAAAAATCTTTGTGACCTTCGATAGATCCGAGTATGGGACTTTGTATTATTCAGTATTTTCCATGTCAAGAAAAAAATACCTGTACTTTTTACATTTAATGCAACAAGTTACAATATAATTTAAAAATATTAAAATTATTGACAGCGTAGTGTTCTAACTCTAAGATTGTAAAGATTATTGCCTAAACCAGCTCAACATTATTCTTAATTGTATTCCGTTCTCAACACCCAGGTTCCGCTATTCTAACATTCCATGTTGGACCGTTAGCGGGCAGCATCTAACATCTTGATCTTCCCGCCGCAGAGGACAGGCTTTTCGCGACGTTTAATTGGGAGACGACGGGTTAATTATCAGTGCCCTCAATGTGAATTGGAAGTGGCAATGTCCTGGATGGATTCATTGTCGATATCCAAACATCTGCCAATCCCACTCAACCGGAACAGGGCACCAAACCGCGGCGCGGTACCCGTCTAAATGTCAAACATTAACCACACACAAGGGGAAAAATGATGAAGAAAAAAAACAGAAAACAGGTAATTTTCTTAGGAGTCCTTTCGGTTTTTATGGTGTGGGGTGCTTTTTCAATAGCGCCTGCACTAGCCGACAGCCGTCCGGATGTTGTAGTTGCAGTGCAAAAGATCCCTCCGGTTATGGAGCCCATGCGAGAAAACAGCAATGTACATATGCGTATTCTCTGGAACATGGGGGAAGCTTTGATCAAGGTTGACTATAACGATAACCAAAAGCTCATCCCAAGTCTGGCCACGGAATGGAAACGTCTCGATGACGGAACGCTTGAGTTTAAACTGCGTAAAGGCGTAAAATTCCACGATGGTGAAGAGATGACGGCAGAAGACGTTGCCTTCAGTCTCGGTCCGGAGCGTCTTTTTCACGAGGAACACGGCTTGTTTGCCAAAATGTATTTGGGCAACATCGAGGTGCCGGAAGTCGTCGATCGTTACACCGTTCGGATCAGGAGCAAGACTCCCGATTTTCTGCTTGAAAAGCGCCTGGCCGGTTATATGAGCGAAATTATCAGCAAGAAAGCTTTTCTGGCGGCAAAGGATTGGGAGACCTGGAGCCGCAACGTCGTGTGCACCGGACCTTATAAGCTTGTTGAAATAAAGACCGCGGTTTCCATCAAGCTGGCGGCGTTTGATGATTACTGGGGCAAAAAAGCACCGGCCAAGACGGTCACGTTCAAGGTGGTGCCCGAAGTGGCCGCGCGCATCGCCGGGCTAAAAACCGGTGAATATCAGATCATCACGGAACTTCCTCCCGATCAACTAAAGAGCATCGACGGGAATAAAGGCACGTCGGCGGTTGGCGGACAGATCGGCAACGTGCGAAGCGTCAATTTTGATACCACCAACCCCATACTGAAAAGCCCCGAACTGCGGCGTGCAATGGCCATGGCGATCGATCGTCAGCTCATTGTCGATAGTCTTTTCCACGGCCGCACGTCTGTTCCCAACGGCTTTCAGATGAAGCTGTTCGGCGACATGTGGATCGAGGACAATCCGGGCGTTCCCTATGACCCGGACAAGGCGCGTGCGTTGATCAAGAAGTCGGGCTATAAAGGTGAAACGATATACTATCGCATACTGTCCAACTATTACACCCTGCAGGTGTCCACGGCCCAGGTTCTGGTTGAGATGTGGAAGGCGGTGGGTCTGAACGTGAAGATTGATATGAAGGAGAATTGGCAACAGATCTTGAAAAACGATGACACCCGCCATCTCGTAGACCTGTCGAACACCGCCTTTTATATGGACCCGGTGGGCATGACCTGGCGCCGTCTTGGACCCGGGTTTTGGGGCCGGAAACCAGATAAGTATATGGGCAAAGAGCCGATGTTAGAACTTCCGGAGGAATTCGACAACCTCGGCAAAATTCTCGAAACCAGCACCGATCTTCAGGCGCGTCGTAAGGCGGTCCGCCGGATGCTGGAAATTTGTGATTCCGAAGCACCGGCTCTGATCTCTCTACATGCCATGACGATGTTCTACGGCAAGCGTGACGAGGTTAACTGGAAGGCATACCCCGCTGAATACATGGATCTTACTGCGGCCAACCTGAGTTTTAAGTAATCGGTCGCAACGTTGAGGTGGACTGTGGCGTCTTGGCCCGACGTCACAGTTCATCCATCTGATATTCAGATTCGGTATAATCCAGTTTTATATGAGGTCAGACCATGAACGCAAATCACTCGGAACCCCTAGTAAAGTCTGAGCGAGAGCCACTGCTTCAATTATCGGATCTCACCGTCGATTTTGATACATCCACCGGCTGGGTGCGCTGCCTGTTCGGGGTAGACATGGAAGTGTTCCCCGGCGAAATTCTGGGGGTGGTGGGCGAAAGCGGCAGCGGCAAGAGCGTCACATGCATGGCTGTGATGCAGTTGCTGGGTCCGAGGGCGCTTATCCGCGGAAATGTGCGCTATAGAAAACAGGATCTACTGGGTCTGGGTGAGAAGAAGCTGACGCGGATGCGGGGCCGTGAAATCGCGATGATCTTTCAGGACCCTATGAGTTCGCTGAATCCGGTTCATACCATCGGTCGCCAGGTGATTGAATCTATCACTCACAACACCGGCGCACCTGTTTTAAATCCCACCGATACGATCGGCGACCAGGTTGAAGAGGCGGTGGAGGAGCAACTGGGTTTAACGGGTCGGGCTGCTCGCGAAGAAGCCCGGCATCTGCTGGCCCGCGTGGGCATTCCCGATCCGAAACAGCGCCTAAGGGAATACCCGCACCAAATGTCCGGCGGGATGAGCCAGCGGGCCATGATTGCCATGGCTTTGGCCGGCCGTCCTCAGCTGCTCATTGCAGATGAACCGACGACGGCACTGGACGTGACCATCCAGGCCCAGATACTCGAGCTGATTCGCGGCTTGCGCAAGGAAATGGGGATGTCAATTATTTTAATCACCCATGATCTCGCTGTTGTTGCGGAAACCTGCGATAGAGTGGCTGTGATGTATTGTGGACGGATTGCCGAGAAAGGCCCGGTTAAGCGTGTATTCACTGACCCCCGCCATCCATACACCCGCGGGTTGCTCGCCTCATTGCCCCGGATCGATCGCCGTACCGATAAGCTGCATCCTCTGAAAGGATCCGTGCCGGCTCCTCACGAAATGCCGCAAGGCTGCGCCTTCGAACCGCGTTGTCCGGTTGCCTTGGAGGAATGCAGGCCCAACCAACCGTCTCTTGCGGTCGGAACGGACGGCCATAGTATCGCCTGCTTTAATCCCCAACGAGGAGGGCTGCAACATTGAATACACCGGAAAAAGCCTCGCCGGTATCCCGGCCGAATGGTAACGGACCGCCGTTGCTGGAAGCTACTGCCCTTATGAAGTACTATAAAATACGAAGAGGCGGCTGGCTGGTTCGAAAGAAAGCCGATCTCAAAGCGGTTGACGGTGTCTCGTTTGGCGTTAGCAAAGGTGAAACTTTCGGTATTGTTGGTGAGAGCGGTTGCGGAAAATCCACCATCGCCCGTCTGGTGCTCAACATCGACGCCCCGACATCGGGCAGCGTTGTATTTAAAGACCGGCAGATTTCCGGGCTTCCGCCGGGCGAGTGGCGCCAACTCCGCCGGCAGATGCAGTATGTATTCCAGGATCCACTCGGCGCCCTGGATCCGCGTATGAATGTTTTCGATCAGGTCGCCGAGCCGTTGCTGATCCACAACATTGCCGACATATCAGAGCGCCGTGATAAGGCTGCTGAAATTCTGCGTTCCATGGACTTAAAGGATCACACCTTCTACCGCTATCCATTTGAATT
>JASJGT010000266.1:0-32392 GCA_033791405.1 Desulfuromusa sp. | reverse complement strand
GCGCCTGTTGATTATAGAGAAGAATCTGTCCATCGGTGTTACAGACAATAACTCCGTGTGGAAGTTCAGACATCAGAGCTGCCAAGCGCGTCCGTTCTTCATCTAGTGCGGTTTGAGATACGGCAATTTTTCCAGCAACATCCTTTTGTAAATCGGTAAAAGCATCTGCCGATTGATTAATAATTTCTGCCAGGTATTGAATCTCATTCGATGCATTTTTGATCTTTGCCCGGTGTTCCGGGTTTGCAGATGAGATTATTCTTGCGCTTTCAGCAAGCTTAAGTGTGGGAATAATATAATCATTGAATAAGAGGTTAACCAAAGCGCCGATAATAAATAAAATTGTGATTGTTCCGAGGAGGGGAAAAGGGGCCAGCTTATTGATCATTTCTGCCAGGGCAACTTGCTGAGCCTCATTGATGCTGGCCCAGGCACCGATCAGGCTGGCGATAATAATGCTGATGAGAGCAAAATAGATTGCACCGAGAAAAATCCAATATTTGAAGCTCGGTTTCATAGATCAAGAGACCTTATATTGAAAATATGGAACAGGAACTATTTTAGTTCCTAAAGCCTACTTTTCTCTTCATGAGAAGCGAAAGACAATATATGACAAAATTATACATATAGCAAACGTTGTTTTGTTTTGAAAATGAGATTTAAGGCGATGATTAAGATGATGTGAAGGACATGCAAGCCATGGTGTAGGAACACCATGGCTTGCGTGAAAATAACAGGGATTTAGATGTGCCCTAATCCGTTTCTGATCAAGGTATAATCAAGCGGTCAGGCGTTTAAGGGCTTCCAGGTATTTTTCACCGGTTTTGCGGACGATCTCTTCTGGTAATTTTGGGGCAGGTGCCTGTTTTCCCCAATCCAGAGTTTCCAGATAATCGCGTAAGAATTGCTTGTCAAAACTGGGTTGTGCACCACCTGGCTGATATTGATCTTTAGGCCAGAAGCGGGATGAATCTGGAGTTAAGGCTTCATCAATCCAGATGAGTTGACCATCCAATAAGCCAAACTCAAATTTGGTATCAGCAATAATCAAACCTTTTTTATCTGCCAGGTCTCTGGCACGTTCATAAATTTTGATGCTGACATCACTGACCTGTTGAGCTGTCTCAGCACCGCAGAGTTCAACAGCTTGCTCAAAGGAGATGTTCTCGTCATGCTCGCCAAGCTCTGCTTTAGTCGATGGGGTGAATAGCGTTTTTGGTAATTTATCACTTTGCACCAGACCGGTTGGTAGTGGAATGCTACAGAGGGAACCGGATTGTTGATATTCTTTCCAGCCACTGCCAGACAGGTAGCCTCGTACAATACATTCCACTGGCAGCGGTTGTGCTTTTTTTGCCAACATACTGCGCCCTTCCAGCTGATCTCGATATTGATGGGTAATTGCTGGAAAGTCATTGATGTCAGTCGATATCAAGTGATGGGGAACCAGGTCAGACATTTGCTCGAACCAGAATTTAGAAATCTGGGTCAGGACGTAGCCTTTTTGTGGGATGCCTTCATCCATGATGACATCAAAGGCAGAAATTCGATCACTGGTGACAATCAGTAGATGTTCTCCCAGGTCATAAATGTCCCTGACTTTTCCCCGGGTGACCAGGTTGAGTGCCGGGCAATCAGTTTGAGTAACAATCGGCATCATAATTTATTCTCTCCACTTCCAAAGGCGCTGACTAATTCTGGAACCATGATTTCTATTTCAGCTGTTTTAATTAACTGAGATAATTTTTCAGCAACTATCTGCTCTTTTTTCTCCGCCAGCAGTCGACTCTTCAACTGGCTGAGATCAGCATCGTCCAAATTTTTTAAATCAGCGACTTCAGCTTTCTTCAGGCTGGCAACCAGAAATCTATTGTCAATAGTGTAAACTTTTGCTGCGATAGGGGCTACTTCAGTTAAGGAAAATGCCTCATCAGAAAGTTCTTGTGAAGAGCCAATACGCGGGATAAAAGAGCCGAAACTACGACTAAAATCACCTGACTCTTCAACTGTCAATTTTAAGTTTTTAGCTGCAGTTCTCAGACTTTTTTTAGCGGTTGCTTCAGCAAGTAACTCGTCTGCCAACTCTTTGGCTAAAGACTGAGCTTGTTCGGTTCGGTAGGCCTGTTCGACCGCAGGTTTTACATTTGCCAACTTAGGCAGGTGACTGTCTTGTCGATCCTTCAGAGTAAACAGAAAAACTCCCTGAGTGGTTTGTTCTGGTCGAGCCAATTCAGCAGATTTCAAAGTAAAGGCCGCTTGGCTGATCTCAGTCACTTTACCGATACCGTCGATGGCTTCGTTTGTGGAGAAGAAGCCGGTTTCCTTGATTCCCAGATCATTGGTTGCTGCTGCCGCATCTAAATCCCCGGTTTTGCGATTTATATTATAAGCATCCATTGCTTTTTCGTAGGCCAGTTGTCGGGATTTTTCCAGTTTTAGGCCAGCTTTGACCTCTCCGATGGCATCAACGAGGGGTTTCACACCAGGTTCAGTATATTCCTCAACCTTGATGATATGGAAGCCGAATGAGGTTTGAACCACGTTGCTCAATTGACCTGGTCGCAAGGCAAAGACGGCATCCTCAAATTCCTTGACCATCGTACCGCGCCCGAAATTGCCGAGGTCACCCCCCGCGGCAGCGTTACTTTTGTCATCTGATTGGGTTTTTGCCAGTTGCGCAAAATCAGCTCCGTTCTGGAGTTGTTGCAGAAGTTCATTAGCTAACTTCTGCCGTTTTTGGATTGCTTCTTCACTGGCATCTTCAGGGACTCGCAGTAAAATGTGTGCAGCTTTAACCTGTTCCTTAATTTCAAATTGATCAAGGTTGCGGCGGTAGTAGCGCTGGAGATCTTCATCACTTAAAGTGCCCACCTGATCTTCGTATCGGGCCGGGTCAAATTGCAGATAGCGCAGTGAGACCTTTTCCGGAACCCTGAATTTCTCGATATTTTTTTCAAAGAATGATTTTAACCCAGTATCAGTTACGGCAACCTTAGATTCCACTAGTGCGGGAGTTAGCCAGACATAGTTAAGGTTGATTTTATCGTTTTCCTTATGGAATGCTTCTGAAATTTCTGCATCACTGACACTGGCATCCTGTTGCAGTTGGGTGCGTACCTTTTGGGTCAGTAGTTGTTTTCTCTGAGTCGCCTCAAATTGTTCCGGATCCATCCGTTGATAGTTCAGGACTTCAAGATAGCGGTCTCGATTAAATTTACCGTCCACTTGGAAAGCATCATAATTGGCAATGCTGTCAACTAACTCCTTTTGAGTCACTTCAATATCAAGTTGACTTGCTTGGTGAATCAAAAGTGATCCTTCAATCAATTGCTGTAGCGCCTGCTTGGGCAGATTTAGCTGTTTTTCCAGGTTGGCATCAAAATTACCTTGGTAGATATTTTGATACAGATTGTAGAGATTACTGTAGTTGCTCTGAAATTCGGAGTAGCTAATCTCGTCACCATTGACGCGGGCAGCAATATCTCCACCTTGATTCGCCCTTTGATCAGTGGGGGCTGTAAGCATGGTGTAGCCGATGACAAAGCTCAGAATGATCACGCCGAAGGCAATTTTGATCAAGACCGATTTTTGTTTTGATCTGACAAATTGAAGCATTGCAATGAAACTCCTCAGTTGTGTTTTAGGATAATTTGTGTGAAAAAACAGGCTCGTATGTTAGACCAGCAATTTGCGGAAAAGCAATCATTTTTTGCTATCTTAGCGCTTGCTTAAAAATAGTTGGTTTGCTAGAGTAGCTGACCTTTTAACAGAACTGACGACTTAATATTTTAAGCCGCTTGCGGCGTTTACAGGACAACTTATGTTTAATGTTTTTAATGCTATATGGGGCATGTTTTCCAATGATCTGGCCATTGATCTAGGAACAGCTAATACTCTTGTTTTCATGAAAGGGAAAGGGGTTGTTGTTAGTGAGCCCTCAGTGGTTGCAGTAAAAACTGGTGCGGCTGGACAGCGTAAGGTATTGGCGGTCGGTACGGACGCCAAAGAGATGCTTGGTCGCACGCCGGGGAGCATCGTGGCTATCCGCCCGATGAAAGATGGTGTAATCGCTGATTTTGACCATACTGAGGAAATGCTCCGTTATTTTATCCGCAAAGTACATAATCGTAAAAATCTGGTCCGACCACGAATTGTTATCTGTGTTCCTTCAGGAATTACCCAGGTAGAAAAACGGGCGGTTCGTGAGTCTGCGGAATCAGCCGGCGCTCGGGAAGTTTATCTGATTGAAGAGCCGATGGCCGCTGCAATCGGTGCAGGTCTTCCGATTACTGAAGCCTCGGGAAATATGATCGTTGATATTGGTGGTGGAACGACAGAAGTTGCCGTCATTTCACTTGCCGGGGTTGTCTATGCAGAGAGTGTGCGAGTCGGTGGCGATAAACTGGATGAGGCTATCACCCAATACATGAAGCGTAAGTACAATCTGTTGATCGGTGAACGGACTGCTGAAGCAGTAAAAATTGGTATCGGTAGTGCCTATTCTACTGGAGATGACACCGTTACCATGGATATTAAAGGACGCGACTTGGTCAGCGGTGTTCCCAAGACCATGGATATTAATTCGGATGAGATTCGTGAAGCGATGATGGAGACAATAAACACCATTATTGAGGCGGTCAGAATCTGTCTGGAACGAACCCCACCAGAGTTGGCGGCTGATATTGTGGACAAAGGAATTGTGTTGGCTGGTGGTGGTGCGATGATGAAAAATTTGGATATTCTGCTGCGCGAGGAAACTGGTTTGCCGGTGGTTGTTGCCGAAGATCCTTTGTCTTGCGTTGTCCTTGGCTCCGGTCAAATTCTGGATCAATTGGATTTGCTGAAACAAATCGCTATTTCCTCCTGATATCAGAGTATGATCTGGGAGTATTATGGTATTCTTCAGGGGGGATCAGCCGATCCTCCCTTTTTAGTGTTGCCTTGGTTGATTTTAAACCCGGGTCTGCTTGGAGCAGTCAGTGCGTGAGCTGTTAAGACGCTATCAATTTTTGTTGCTGGCTATTATTCTAGTACTGGCAACAGTCCTTCTCTATTCCTATAATCTTCGTCAGAAAACCGCCACCACCTTTTTCGAACGAGCTGTTCTCACTTTTGCTGCACCTTTTCAAGTCGGCATTGATGGTATTGCTGACACTGTATCTGAAACTTGGCGGAACTATATTTGGCTGGTCGATGCCCAGCAGCGCAGTCTTGAACTTGAACAAGAAAATTTGGGACTGCACTCTCAACTACAACAGGTTCAGGAAATTTCCCTGCAAAATGAACGTTTACGCAAATTATTGGCTTTTGTCGATGAACTGGATCGTCCGGCTTTGCCAGCACAGGTTATTGGTGAAGATGCCAGCAACTGGGCACGGACAATTATTATCGATAAGGGAACTCAGTCCGGTTTGCGCAATGGTTTACCCGTGGTCGCTGCGCAAGGGGTAGTAGGCCGTATTATAAAGATTGCGCCAGACAGCTCCAGGGTTCTGTTGATAACAGATGCCTCTTCAGCTATTGCCGCTCTGATTCAGCGAACTCGAACCCGTGGAATTGCCCGTGGGCGTGGTGAAGATTTATCCATCGAATATGCTTTGCGTGATGCTGATATTCAGGTCGGAGACTTGCTGGTGACCTCGGGGATGGGAGGGGTTTTTCCAAAAGGTTTACCACTTGGTCGGGTTAAGTCTGTTGAAAAAGATCAATTTGGTTTGTTTCAAGAGGTCAAGGCAGCGCCAACAGTTGATTTCTCCTATCTTGAAGAGGTTATGGTTATTGTCGGAGATGACCGATGAAAGGTTTTTTCCTGTTTATTCTCACCGGTATATTGTTTGCCTTACTGCAAAGTGGTTTTTTGCCATTATTTCTTCCCCCTGATTGGCGACCGAATCTTATTCTGATCCTGATCCTTTATCTGGCGCTGAGTGAAAATTTACCTCGAGCGCTTATTGCAGGTCTGTTGCTGGGAGCCATTCAGGATAGTTTTTGTGGTCCCAGTCTTGGTTTATATGTTTCGGTTTATCTGGTTGTTGTTTTGGTAACGCGGGTGCTTTCGGAAAAACTTAATATTGAGAGCCCCCCCCTATTGCTGTTGTTGATTACCGCTGGAACATTGCTGCAAAACTTCCTTGTTGGTTTTTATCTGACCGTTCTTGCTGAGTCTGCGTCCGTTCTACACATACTGTTGCCAGCCCTTCCTAAGCAGCTCTTGATAAATATATTATTTGCCACCATATTTTTGGTTCTATTACTTCGCTTTCAGCGTCTGTTCGGCTATCGATCCGGCCTGGCTGGTCTGATTTATCAGAGTAAACATCATGGCTCTTGATCAGAAATGGAAAGAATTGCCAGCGGTTCAAAGACGTTTTTTGTTCTATTCTGCGGCAGCAGCCATAATATTTTTACTTTTGCTACTCCGTCTTTGGTACCTGCAAGTGATTAGCTACGAAGATCTTCAGGAACGTTCTGTTCGCAATCGCACCCGGGTTCTGTCGCTGGACGCGCCACGTGGACCGATTTTTGACCGTAACGGGATTTTATTGGTTGATAATCGACCCTCTTTTCAAATTTCAGTCATGCGTCAGGATGTAGAAAATCGCTCTCTCCTGTTTGAACGGTTATCTCCATTGCTGGATATGGAAACTTCTGAGCTTGAACTACGTTGGCAGGAGGGGAAGCGCTTCCCTATTTATCGCCCGGTTCCACTGGCAGAAGATGTCAGCCGGGAGATCATGGAGAGAGTTCAGGAACACAGTGTTGATTTACCTGGAATCCTGACAGAAGTGCGTCCGGTTCGCGACTATCTTGAACGTGGATCAGCTGCTCATTTGATTGGCTATCTTGGTGAAATTACAGAAAAAGAATTGCAAAGCGGGGATTTTAATCAGTATCGTGGTGGCGATTATATAGGAAAAACAGCCCTTGAAAGAACATTTGAGCCCTACTTACGAGGGGAAGAGGGACAACGGCTGGTTGAAGTTGATGTACAGGGAAAACTGTTGCGCCAATTACAGATGGAGCCTTCCAGCCCGGGCAACAAAATTTATTTGACCATCGATCGGGAATTGCAACGCGCGGCTGATGAGGTTTTTGCCGAGGAATCAGGAGCCGCTGTCGCTCTCGACGTCAAAACTGGAGAGATTTTGGCAATGGTCAGTCGGCCAACTTTTAATCCAGCTCTGTTTGCCAGGGGGATTGCCGGGAAAGAATGGCGTGCTTTGGCGCAGGATGATCGTCATCCGTTACAGAATAAGGTTATCGCGGGGCAATATCCACCAGGGTCGACATTTAAGATGGTTGTGGCTTTGGCAGCATTACGAGAAGGAACCGCAGGAGCAAAGCGAACTATTAATTGCAGGGGAGATTTTGTTGTTGGTGGTTCCCGCTATCGTTGTTGGAAAAAACATGGTCACGGCTTGACGGATCTAAAAAAAGCATTAAGAGAAAGCTGTGATGTCTGGTTTTATCAGGTTGGGCTGGAACTGGGTATTGATAAGTTATCAAAGGCAGCGAAAGAATTTGGTCTGGGATTTCCAACCGGCTATCCACTGCCGGGAGAGCGTTCAGGTAATATGCCTTCGCAAGAGTGGAAACATCAACGTTATAACAAGCCCTGGTATGCTGGTGAGACAGTTATTGCTTCAATTGGACAAGGTTTTGTCCTGGCTACCCCAATGCAATTAGCGGTGATGACGGCTGCTCTAGCAAATAAAGGCAAAGTTTTGAAACCCCAAGTGGTGCGGAAGGTCGAAGATTGGGAAGGTCATCTATTATTACAGCCTGAGCCTGAGATTGTTCGCCAAATTGAGTATTCAGCTGCTGATTGGAAAGCTGTTCGAGATGGTCTGATTGCTGTTGTCAATGACGCTCGGGGAACCGGTCGTGCCGCTCATCTCGATAATGTCCTGGTGGCAGGGAAAACTGGAACCTCACAGGTGGTTCGGCGTAAATCGGATGAGGAAGAAAAACTTGATGAGGATGGAGAAATCCCTTATCGTTTTCGTCCGCATGCTCTGTTTATTGCCTACGCACCGGCAGAAAAACCAGAGATTGCTGTTGCGGTGGTGGTTGAGCATGGGCAATCTGGTGGACGTGCTGCAGGACCGGTTGCAAAACGAATAATTCAGCGCTATATGGAGCTGAAAGGGGAGATACCGCCAGAGCAGGAGGAATAATTGCATGTTTGATCGACGTCTGGTGTCTAACTTTGATTGGGTGTTGTTGTTAACCGTTCTTATTGTGGCTGGAATTGGGATTGCTAACCTATTCAGTGCAACTGCCAGTTGGCATTCCGGTGGAACCCCTCTGTACCTGAAACAGCTTCTCTGGTTGTCCGGTGGTGTTCTGATCGCTCTGACAATCTGTCTGGTTGATTATCGCCATTTGGAACATTTTGCCATCCACTTTTATAGCATAAGTATCGGTTTGTTGGTTTATGTCCTGGTAATGGGAAAAACCACCATGGGGGCAACCCGTTGGATCAATCTTGGCTTTTTTAATCTGCAACCAGGAGAAGTCATTAAGATTGCCGTCATTTTACTCCTGGCTCGAATATTTTCTAAAACAGCGACTCCATTTGGCTATAGCTTGTTCGAAATCTGGAAACCCGCTCTCTGGTTGTTGCTTCCGGTTGTATTGATCCTTAAAGAGCCCGATCTGGGAACCGCCATGATGGTTATTTTTATTGCAGCATCAATGCTGCTGTTTGCTGGGCTCAAACGTGGAACCTTAATTGGATTGGGACTTCTTGGGACATTGGTTGCTGTGGCTGGTTGGTTTGGATTGCACGATTATCAACGTGCCAGAATTCGTACGTTTTTGAATCCTGAAGCTGATCCCCTAGGCAGTGGTTACCATATTATCCAATCTAAGATTGCTGTGGGGAGTGGAGGTGTTTTCGGCAAAGGCTTTATTCAGGGAACACAGTCGCAACTTTCTTTTTTACCTGAGCGGCATACCGATTTTGCATTTTCTGTTTTTGCTGAGGAATGGGGGTTTGTTGGTAGTCTGGTGCTTCTGGCCCTCTATTTTTTCTTAATTGTTTGGGGATTGTATGTTGCCAGGCGTGCCGCTGATCGGTTTGGATTATTTCTAGCGGTCGGGGTGACCGCAATGATTTTCTGGCATATTGTCGTTAATCTGGGGATGGTGATTGGGTTGCTTCCGGTTGTTGGAGTTCCGTTGCCGCTTTTTTCCTATGGTGGTACCAGTATGGTGACAACGATGATTGGGGTGGGGTTGTTGATGAATGTAAGTATGCGGCGCTTCATGTTTTGATGGCGTCGCAAAAACTCCGACCTACTGTGTTGTCGCGGTTTTTCAGGACTTCGACATACATAAGTATGCCTTCACCCCTGAAAAAACACTCCGCCTTGTAGGACGAAGTTTTTGCTTAGCCATCATGTAATGGGGAAGAGAATAAAGCCTGCTTTTAAGATGGTGCAAGATGGATCCAGATAACTTTAGTAAATGGCTGGCAGAAGCTTCCCGAAAAATTGGGGCGCATTCTGCGGCGTGTATCCGGATGGATAATCCGATTCTGCGGCGGCGTATTGAGGAAAATAGTGCGAAGGTGGCTGATTGGCTGAAGCTGGGGATGCACGGCGAAATGGACTATCTTGAACGGATGCTCCCCGAAAAATCCAATCCATGGAAAACTTTTCCTTTCGCCAAATCGGTGATCGTCCTCACTTTCCGTAACCGTTGGGGTGATCATTCAATAACGCACCCGTTCCCCGCACCTGCCAATGATGCTCTGATTGGTTATATCTCGACTTATGCCAGGGAAGCCGATTACCACTTAACTGGGCAGGCTATGCTCTCTGAATTGACAGCGATGCTTGGTGAAAATGTTCACGCTGAAGCAACGGTAGACACCGCTGCTGTCTATGAGCGTTTGTTTGCCACGGTCGGTGGGCTTGGTGTGGTAGGTGGTAACGATCTATTGCGGGTATCCGGTTCAGGGGATACACGTGTTTTTATCGGCTGTCTTTTTGTCGATGCCGAACTACCGGAAGTCATCCACAAGGCTCAGATGCCGTTTGATTGCGCTACCTGCCACGCTTGTGTGAAGAATTGTCCGACTGGGGCAATTCAATCTGGCCAGCCGATCGATGCGCGGAAGTGTATCAGTTATTTAACTATCGAAAAGGGGGGTGCCCTTTCCCGTGAGGAAAGTGAGTCGATTGGAGATTGGCTGTTCGGCTGTGATGACTGCACTATGATTTGTCCACCACGAGCCGAGGTTGATATGCGTATTCCAGTAGATCTCGAATGGCTGCTCAAGTCTCCCGCATCCGAAATTCGCCGCACCATCAAAGGCAATGCCACCGCCTATGCTGGCGTGACCCAGTTGCGCAAAAATGCTGTGGTTGTGTTGAAAAACATGAAGTCACCGCGTGCGCAGGATTTGCTCCAATGGGTGTATGACAATACCGGGAGTAAGTTGATCCGTCAGCAGATTGATTTTTGGTGAATTTGAGGAGTGAAATCTCAGGGTTCCTAATTTTACCTAATTTTTCAAATTTAGTGTAGAAATAGTTACCGTCCGAGTTCACTCCATTGTTCTGTGTTTTCTTGATTTTTGTTCCGTATGCAACCTACCGATTAGCGTCTCGCGCGGAAATGCACTCATATTTCCCCATCTCAAATTCACGACAAATCCATGGTCGATTCTCGTAGATCGTACACAGCATAGTCTCTCGATCCAGAGCCGCACACCAGCCATCTTCTAGCCGCGCCATGCTCCTGTCACCCCGCGTATCTATCTCAATAAAATGATCGGGAACTTCGGGGTCGTCAAAGAGCATTGCCTGTAAACGGCAGCAACAGGCTGCACAGTTTGCACAAATGACCCCGGTATCAAGCAGGGGTGTGGTTTTGTTTGTCATAGATTACTTTTCTATATCGATATGGGTATCTACCGATATCGCCCAAGTTTTATTTTTCATATCGACTAGAGAGATGGCGCGCGTGCAATCTGATGTGCCCCGACTCAGAATGTAATGATTTCGTATCCATTATCCCGGTAGAATGCCATGCCGGGATGGCCAGACACCCCGTCGAGAAGGCTAAAACCCTGTTCTTTGGCAGACTCAAGAGTTCCCAATTTATTCGCACATGCTTTACAGACTCCTTCAACCAGCCCCGCATCAAGAGTTTTTCTCCACAATCCGTTCAAGGGATTTTCTGGTTTCACCAGCTCTGGAATCAATTTGACCGCAGCCCCTTCGATGATGATGGTTGCTTCATGTCCTTTGGCTTGCATGTCCAGTGCGTTCAATAGCACATGGATGAAACACATCGGATCTCCGTTGAATACAAACAGGGCAAATTTTTTCATAGTTTAGTTCCTTTCATGGAATAAAAGGAGATCGCAATCGCTGGGCTGTCTCCCGAGAAAATGAGGGTAGTTGGGGTGACGTTTCTGGAAGTTATAAGCATAGAGTGATGCTAACAGGTTAAAGAAATAGGAGCAATAAATCTGTCCTTTTATTGCTTGCAACTAAACCACCAGCCTGTTATTGATCTTAAAGGAATCACCACGGAAGCGTTGGCGAAACGGAGGATTTTCAGGTGATTGTTTCGAAGAAAAAAAGTATTCTTTGTCCTGATTTTTTTGTAGTTTTAGATTCGGTTTTCTCTTCAAATAGCAAAAAAAACATCTCGGAGTTGTCGATGGGGCTTTCCATACAAGAACAGCTGCTTCAGGCTGGATTGGTTGATAAAAAGCAGGTCAAAAAAGCTGATCACGAAATAAGAATGAAGAATAAAAAGAAACGCAAGGGTGGTGGTTCTGCCAAAGATAGCGAAAAGCAAAAGTTGAAACAGCAACAAGGCGAGCGGGCAAAACAAGATCGTCAGTTAAATGCAGAACGGAACCAACAGGCACAACGAAAAGCCGATTTAGCTGCCGCACAACAACTGATTGAAGCCAATCGCTTACCAGTGAAAGAGGGTGATATTGTCTATCACTATGTTGCTGGTGGACGGATAAAGCGAATTTCAACCCAGCAGGATATTGCGGACAATCTCGCCGAAGGGCGGCTCGGTTTGGCCATGGATCATGGTGAACTGGTACTGATCCCTGCTGAAACCGTAGCAAAAATTATGCAACGGGATAAGGATTCGATCCTCTCCTACAATGATCCAGCAGAAAATGAGGATGAATATCCGACCGATTGGTAGTTTCTGGCAACAATAATACACCGATAAATGACAAAGCTGGCCGGAAAGCAGGCTCGTGCCAAGTTGTGGAGGGAGTTAATCCTCCAACCACCAGTCATTATTCTCCAGTGGATCATAAAACCGAATATATCCCCATTTATTGATAGGGTGCTGCTGTTCGATCGGATCGCCTTCGTGATAGAGGCGGTCGATGGTCAGGAAAACGCCCATGAGTGGTCCGTGCTTGCGGATTGCCTGCAGCGAGTAAGAGGAGCAGGTGGGATACATGGCACAACGTTGACCGTCAATTGGCGATATGTATTTTTGGAATAGTTGTACTGCCGTTTCTAAAACTGAGTTGTTTGTAGCCTGTGGTCTTTTGGTTGGTTTATTGACTTCCCAAGGTCCCCAGTCATCAGCTATTGCGGATGTTGCCATCAACCCTAACAGCAAAAACATAATTCCGCAGATTGCTTTCATTTCGGTGTTTTCTTGTTGAGTCCATTTTTCAATTGACTCATCCGTTCGGTGATTATCTTTTCATAGCCACGATTGGAAGAGCGATAAAAACATTTGCCTTTAATCTGCTCCGGCAGATGTGTCTGTTCAGCAAACCCATCCTGATAATTGTGGGCATATTTATACCCTTTTCCATAATCAAGTTCTTTCATCAGTTTGGTTGGTGCATTACGGATATGTTTGGGAACCGGTAATGCCCCAGATTTACGCACTTCGGCCAAAGCTTCATCTATGCCAAGATAGCTGGCGTTGCTCTTGGGAGCCGTGGCCAGATAGGTGACACCCTGGGCCAGGTTAATCCGGGCTTCTGGTAAACCGACAAAATGCACTGCCTGTTGTACAGTCAGGGCGATCTGCAGCGCACGCGGATCGGCATTGCCAATGTCTTCCGAAGCGAAAATAACCATCCGTCGGACAATGAATAGCGGATCTTCCCCCGCCTCCAGCATCCGTGCCAGCCAGTACAGGGCTGCATCGGGATCTGATCCGCGCATACTTTTGATGAATGCGGAGATAACGTTATAGTGTTCTTCGCCGCCCTTGTCATAAAGGAGCGCTTTCTTTTGCATCGCTTCCTGGGCGGTTTCCAGTGAAATGGAATTGTCCTGAATCGCTGAGGAGGCGACCTCTAGTGCTCCAAGAGCAATCCGGGCATCTCCACCAGCCTGATCAGCAAAGAAAACGAGTGCGGTATCTTCAACCTGAAGATCTGGTTTGTTCAGCCCTTGTTGAGAAGATATGGCGCGAATCAAAAGAATTTTCAGATCAGTCGGAGCTAAAGGCTCCAGAACGAAAACCCGTGATCGCGACAGCAGCGCTGAGTTGACCTCAAAACTGGGATTTTCTGTTGTTGCGCCGATCAGGGTTATCTCCCCCTTTTCAACTGAGGGGAGAAATGCATCCTGCTGTGCTTTGTTAAAACGGTGAATTTCATCGACAAACAGAAGGGTTTTGCGAGCATGATAGGCGCGTTGCTGCTTCGCTTCGGCCACGATTTCTCTGACCTCCTTGATACTGCCAAGAACCGCCGAAAAAAACACAAATCGGCTTTTAGTGCAGTTGGCAATCACTCGTCCAAGGGTGGTTTTTCCGGTGCCGGGTGGTCCCCAGAAAATAATAGATGTCAGTTGATCGTTTTCAATCAGTTGCCGCAGCAGTTTTCCCTGTCCAAGCAGGTGCTGTTGACCCACAACCTGATCAAGAGTTTGTGGGCGCATCCGTTCTGCTAACGGGGTGTTGTCATTATTTTGAGCTGTTTGTTCAAAGAGATCCATGCTTTCTCCAGCTAAAAAGATGACAGTAATATAACATGCTGTTTGTCGTGACAACAACTGCCTATGAGATGGACTTTCGTCACTATTTTATGATAATTATCTGTTTTCTTTTCGACAATTCGCAGTTGCAGTCAGGTGTTGATATGACTTTTGAATTTTCAAAGGTGGAGCGATGCTGAAAAAAGTTGGTATTTACGCAAAAAAGAATCATCCTGATGCTGAGCAGATCGCTTCCGATATTTGCGAACGTTTTAAACTGGAGAAAATTGAGGTTCTACTCGAAGACAGTTTGGCTGAGCAGATAGGGCAGGTAAACGGCTACGCAGGTGAGGAAATTCCTGAATTAGTTGACCTGATAATTGTTCTTGGTGGCGATGGTACACTGATTTCTGTTGCCCGTTCGGTTGGTGAGTGGAATGTTCCGATTGTCGGTGTCAACTTGGGGCGGTTGGGTTTTTTGACCGAGATTACCCGCGATGAACTCCCGGAGATGCTGGAGCGGTTGATTGCCGATGATTATCAAGTCTCAGACCGAATGATGCTTGATGCCTCTATCCATAGAAACGCTGAGGTGGTTGGGAAATTCACTGTGCTCAATGATGTTGTCATTAACAAGGGGGCACTGGCACGGATTATCGACATGGAAACCTCAGTTGATGGTCGCCATTTGACCAGTTATAAAGCGGACGGTTTGATTATTTCAACCCCCACCGGTTCAACGGGCTACAATCTAGCTGCTGGTGGGCCGATTATCTATCCAGATATCAACAGTTTATTGATTACCCCCATCTGCCCACATATGTTGACCAATCGTCCGATCATGGTCTGGAGTCGTTCAGTCATTGAGATTAAGGTCAATTTTGAAGATGATGTTGTTTTCTTTACTGCCGATGGCCAGGTTGGTCGTAAGTTGTTTCCGGGTGATCGGGTCGAGGTGCGCCGCTCTGAATTACGTACCCGTTTGGTGACCAGCCCAAGTAAAGATTATTTTGAAATATTGAGGACAAAATTGAACTGGGGGCAACGTTGATGGCGTTGCAAAAATCTCCGATCTCCTGTGTTGCAGCTAATTTTCAGGACTTCGACATACTTTGTGTATGTCTTCACCCCTGATGGAGATCGAATTTTTTGCTTAGCCATCTCCTTATTGATGCTTATTAGTATCAATCTTCTGCTCTCCTCTTGGAATATTTCCCTCTCCCTGAGGGAGAAGGGTTGAGCGGAAGATCAGTAATAATCCCTTTATTAATTGATTGTGATCAGAAAACAATGCTGACAGATCTTATCATCAAAAATTTTGCCATTATTGAAAATCTGCACGTCACTTTCGGGCCGGGTTTTAATGTGTTGACCGGAGAAACTGGTGCCGGCAAGTCGATTATCATTGATGCGGTCAATCTCCTTCTTGGCGGTCGAGCGCGTGGTGACGTTGTCCGAACCGGAGAAACCGAGGCTGCCGTTGAGGCAATATTTGATCTCAGCGCAGAACACCTGCTGGGTCAGGAACTTGTTGCTGCCGGGTTGGACAATGATGGGGAGTTGCTGGTGCGGCGGATTGTTTCCCGTTCAGGAAAGAACCGGGTTTTTATTAATGGATCAGCCGTTTCATTGGCTCAGTTGCGTGATTTAATAAGCGGTCTGGTTAATATTTATGGACAACACGAACATCAGAATCTGCAACGTACCGAAACCCATTTGCAATTATTGGATTATTTTGCCGGTTTGCAGAAGCCTTTAGCGGAGTATCGGTCCACTTTTTCCATCTATCAGCAGTTGCAAAAAGAACTGAACAATTTAAATTTAGTGGAACGTGAACGGCAGCAACGGCTGGATATGCTCGGTTTTCAACAACAAGAATTGCTTAATGCTCATTTGAGGATTGGTGAAGATGATGAATTGGAACAGGAACGTCCTCTGTTACAACATGCAGAAAAATTAACAGTTGCAACTTCTGCTGGCTACGAAAGTCTTTATGCTGGACAGCATGCTGCCTGTGGAAAAATTTCTGTTGTTGCTGACCAACTTGAAGCCTTGCAGCTGATTGATCCCCATCTTGGTTCTTTGGCTAAATCGCTGCAAACAAACCTTTATAATCTGGAAGATATTGCATCAGAATTACGCGGTTATGCTGAAAAGTTAGATTTTGAGCCACAACGGCAACAGCAAGTTGAAGACCGCCTTGCATTACTGGCAAGTCTGAAGGGTAAATATGCCCCGACAATTGTTGGATTGTTAGAGTATCTGGAGCGGATAACGGCAGAACTCAATGACCTGAGTGATGTTGAGGGGCGACGGGAGTACCTGCGACAACAATTACAGGTGCAAAATGACTTGCTATTAGAATCAGGAAAGCAACTTAGCCAGCTACGTGAACAAGCAGTAATTGAATTAGCCGCCAAAGTGGAAAGTGAACTTGCTGATCTGGCAATGGCGCGTGCTGACTTTACCCTCAAGCTTACACCATTGTCAGAACCCTCGATGGATGGATTGGAAAGAGGAGAATTCTATCTTGCGGCCAATCCGGGTGAGGAGGCACAACCTTTGGCTAAAATAGCTTCAGGGGGTGAGTTGTCACGGATCATGCTGGCTTTAAAGCGGAGTGTTCCAGAAGGGGATGGTGTCAGAACGCTGATTTTTGATGAGGTCGATGCTGGAATTGGTGGTGCAGCAGCGACGGCGGTTGGTGAAAAGATCAGTCGATTAGGGAAAAATCTACAGGTACTTTGTGTGACCCATTTGCCCCAGGTTGCAGCATTTGCGGATCAGCACTATCGCGTTATCAAAGAAGAAATTAACGGCCGGACCATGACCAGACTGAATTTGCTGGATCGAGAAAGCAGGATTGCCGAAATGGCACGAATGCTTGGTGGCTCTCAGGTTGGTGAACAAACACTGGTCCATGCTCATGAATTGATTGAAAGTTCCCAAGCTCTTGTAGCTAATTGAATTCATACGGAGACAATATGATCCGCAATGCTCGTATTTCGGATGCCCGAGCCATTCATAAGCTGTTACTTGATTATGCAAATGACGGGCAACTGCTGGGACGTTCGTTGGCAGATATTTACGATTCTCTTCGTGATTTTTATGTTTATGAGGAAAATGGTGAAATTCTTGGGATCGGTGCTTTGGCTATTTGTTGGGAGGATTTGGCGGAGATTCGTTCTCTGGCTGTTGGTGCAGGTCAGCAAGGGAAGGGGATCGGGCGTAAAATTGTTGAGAGCTGTCTCAAGGAGGCTACTGACCTTGGGATAAAGAGGGTCTTCGCTTTGACCTATCAGCCCGATTTTTTCAAACTCCTTGGCTTTTCTGATATTGAAAAATCTGAGTTACCGCAGAAGGTTTGGGGTGTATGTATTAATTGTGTCAAGTTCCCTGATTGTGATGAATTTGCTTTGGCAATAAATTTGTTGGAATAATTTTAGAAATATGTTATTAATAGAATATAATTATTCATTAAGATTATTATAAAGTGAAAAGAAAAATTTGTTTGTACTCGAAAAGACTGTGTATTAATCTACAATCCAATTTTTTTGGAGTTGCTTTGGCTAAACGCTTTTCAGTCATATTTATCCCGGAAGGTAACAGCAAGGTACGGCGTGTCCGCATTCGGAGTGGAGTTGTTAAGTCCGCACTCTGTGGCTGTTTTGTTGTTGCCGGACTGTTTGCTTTTTTTGCCTACAGTTATTTTAATATTACTGTTGACCGTGATGAGTTGCAGCGACTCAGAGTGACGACCAGCCAACAGCGACAGACTCTACAACATCTGGTTGTTGATTTAGGAGAGGTTCACCAACAGATGGATTCGCTTGCTGAAACCGAGGCGCGGGTCAGGCAGTTGGCGGATTTGGAAGCTGTTCCAGAGGGGATTCCAGTTGCTATCGGAGGACTGCCAGAGGTTGGATCTGTGGAGGCTGTTGATGAAATACAGCGCCAGATCAATAAGCTACAGGTTGCAATTGAACTGCGGCGGCAAAGTCAAGAAAACGTGCGAAATCTTCTTAATGATCAGGTCTCTATCAGTCGGGCAACTCCTAAAGGTTGGCCAACAAAAGGCTGGTTGACCTCTTATTTTGGTATGCGTAAATCCCCTTTTACTGGAAGACGGGTTATGCACGAAGGGCTGGACATTGCAGCAAATACCGGGACACCGATTGTTGCAACAGCTGATGGTATCGTGGCTCGTGTTAAATATTCTCCCGGCTACGGAAAAATGTTAATCATTGACCATGGTTATGGTTACCGCACCATTTTTGGACATAATTCAAAAATTCTTGTTAAAGCCGGGCAGCAAATCAAACGTGGCGATCTCATTGCTAAGGTTGGCAATACAGGTCAATCGACAGGGTCACATTTACATTATGAGCTGCGTTTAAACGGGGTTCCTATTGACCCGCGAAAAACCCTATAGTTTTAAAATTTCTCTCTTTCTCTGGTTCCCTTAAGGGATCATCTCAATATTCAAATTCCTTTCTAATAGTGCTACAACTTCTGATAATTCCAAGGTTTTGTCCCTTCTTAAATGCTTGTGAGTGGTTCTTTTCTTGTGCTACTATGCCGACCAATATTAGCCATGTAATTATTGGCTCTTTATAACTATTTAAGCATAACTGTTAGTCAGGTGGAGACAGCTCCAGTTTTGTTGAATAGTTACGGTTTTTCTACTTTTCTTTTTTTAGTATTTACTCTCGTCGTGAGTTTTGACGGGGATTTCTGGAGTATTATTCAGTAATGATTCGTAATTTTGTAAAAAAAATTGTCGGCAGCAAGGATGAGCGTGACCTTAAAAAAATGAAACCGATGGTTGATCAGATCAATTCTCTGGAAGCTGACTTTGCAGCCCTGAATGATGATCAACTAGTTGCTAAAACGGATGATTTTCGTCAACGCCTGGACTCTGGTGAAAGCTTAGAACAACTGTTACCTGAGGCTTTTTCTGTTGTAAGGGAAGCGAGTAAGCGGGTTCTTGGGTTACGTCCCTTTGATGTCCAATTAATTGGTGGAATGGTTCTCAACTCCGGGAAAATTTCGGAGATGAAAACCGGTGAGGGAAAAACGCTGATGGCGACCTTGCCAATCTATCTCAATGCCTTAACCGGTAAAGGGGTTCATGTCGTCACCGTCAATGACTATCTGGCAAAACGTGATGCAGCCTGGATGGGGCAGCTTTATCAGTTTCTTGGCTTGAGTGTTGATTGCGTTGTTCATGGCTTAACAGACGTCCAACGCAAAGCTGCTTATGCTGCAGATATCACCTACGGAACCAATAATGAGTTCGGCTTCGATTATTTGCGTGACAATATGAAGTTTGATCTGGAGGATTATGTTCAACGTGATTTGCACTATGCGATCG
Organism: Desulfuromusa sp.; assembly: GCA_033791405.1. Lineage (GTDB taxonomy): Bacteria > Desulfobacterota > Desulfuromonadia > Desulfuromonadales > Geopsychrobacteraceae > Desulfuromusa. The sequence continues at coordinate 13,078 of JASJGT010000266.1, read as the reverse complement.
TTGATGAGGTTGACTCAATTCTGATCGATGAAGCCCGAACTCCGTTGATTATCTCCGGTCCAAGTGAATCTTCCAGCGAACTCTATTATACGGTTGACCAGATCATTCCCCGATTGAAAAAGGGTGAAGTGATTGAAGAGCGGGATGGAAAGATTGGTCAGGCGACAAAAAGACACACTGGTGATTTCACTGTTGATGAAAAGGCCAAGTCGTCAGCTTTGACGGAAGAAGGGGTGACGAAGGTCGAACAGTTGCTCAATGTAGAAAATCTGTATGAATCGACAAACATTGAACTACTGCATCATGTTAATCAAGCTCTCAAAGCCCATGCATTATTCCAGCGGGATGTTGACTATGTTGTTCAGGATGGTGAAGTTCAGATCGTTGATGAATTTACCGGGCGGTTGATGCCGGGTCGACGTTGGAGCGATGGTTTACATCAAGCGATTGAGGCTAAGGAACGGGTAAAAATAGCCAATGAAAATCAAACCCTGGCAACAATTACTTTCCAGAATTATTTCCGTATGTACGAAAAACTGGCTGGGATGACCGGTACTGCAGCCACTGAGGCTGCTGAATTTAACGAAATATATAATCTGGATACGGTTGTCATTCCGACGAACCAACCCATGCAGCGCAATGACATGGCTGATGTCATCTACAAAACAGAAAAAGAAAAATTTCTTGCTGTGGTTGAAGATATTGCCGAATGCCATAAAAATGGTCAGCCGGTTCTGGTTGGAACAATCACCATCGATAAATCGGAAGTTATTTCTGCGTTATTGAAAAAACGTGGTGTTCCCCATAACGTTCTCAATGCCAAACAGCATGAGCGCGAGGCCTATATTGTTGCCCAGGCTGGTAGTAAGGGGTCGGTCACAATTGCAACCAATATGGCGGGCCGGGGAACTGATATTGTTCTTGGTGGTAATCCGGAAATGATGGCACGGGCGGAAGCTGCCAGCGCTGAGGATCCCGAGATTCGTTTCAGGGAAATTTTCCCTAGTTATGAGGAACGCTGTAAAGCCGAGCGGCAGGATGTTCTTAATGCCGGGGGTCTCTATATCCTAGGAACTGAACGACACGAATCGCGGCGTATTGATAATCAGTTACGCGGGCGTTCCGGTCGTCAGGGTGATCCGGGGAAAAGTCACTTTTATCTCAGCCTTGAAGATGATCTGTTGCGTATTTTTGGTTCGCAGCGGGTTGCATTTGTGATGGATAAGCTGAAAATTCCTGAAGGTGAACCAATCGAACATGGAATCATCAGTAAGGCAATAGAAAATGCTCAGAAGAAGGTTGAAGCACATAACTTCGATATTCGTAAACATCTGATTGAGTATGATGATGTTATGAATCGGCAGCGCGATGTTATTTATACCCAGCGTCGCGAAGTTTTAGGTGGGGAACAACTGCAGGAAACTTTTCAGGGAATTATTGCTGATACTACTGCCGATATGATCGAGACATTCTGCCCGGATAAAAGTTCATCAGCCCATTGGGATCTGGATCGCTTAGCTGACGATTTTTTAAATCAGTTCAATTTCCCTCCAGATTTGAGTTCTCTGGATCTCTCCAGTGTTAAACGAGAAGAATTAGAGGCTTTGTTGAAGAAACAGGCCAATGATCGCTTGGTGGAGAAGGAGGAAGATTTTACCTCGCCGGTCATGGAACACTTGATGCGGATATTACTGCTGCAGACAATCGATTCGCAGTGGAAAGACCATCTTCTTTCAGTCGACCATTTGAAAGAGGGGATTGGTCTGCGTGGGTATGGACAGAAAAACCCCAAAGAAGAGTATAAGCGCGAAGCCTATAGTTTATTTATGGATATGATGGGACGGGTACGGGAGGAGGTTCTGCAGAAAATTTTCCGGATCCAGTTAGCGCGTGAGGAAGATATAGAGCAGCTGGAAGCACAACAGCGCAAGCAGAAAATGTCGATGAACCGGATTGATGGTGAGAGCCAAACGAAAAAGCCAACAACTCGGGAAGAAGATAAAATTGGGCGGAATGACCCTTGCCCCTGTGGCAGTGGGAAAAAATATAAGAAATGTTGTGGAAAATAGGGTTGAGATAATCTGATGACAGAACAACCACAAGCTAATCCAGCGATTTTGCTGATTGATGATGCGCCGCTCATTCTGGATCTTATGGAAGATATGCTGGAATGTCTCGATTGCCCGGTGCTGCGTTCCGGGTCAGGAATTGGCATCACCAAGACCCTGGATCAGGAAAATGTTGCAGTGGTTTTTTGTGATGTTTCCTTGCCTGATATTAATGGGGTTAATGTGCTGCAAATGATTAAGCAGCACACCCCGGAGATTCAGGTCATTATGATTTCCGGACAACAGGATTTCAATGTTGCTCGCCAGGTCTTACGGGAGCGAGCTCTCGACTATTTGGTGAAACCGTTTTCTCAAGATGAGGTTCTACAAGCGGCCAAGCTGGGGATCAGTACCTATTTCCATGCTACCCATCAGAATCAAGCTCGCCTTGAAGCACAGCGGCGGATGGCGGATCTTATCCTGCTCAAAAAAGTGGGAGAAACTGCCAATGCGGGAAACGATCTACAGGAGTTATTTGATCAGATCCTCGATTCGATTGTCCATACTACCGGCGTCGAGGTTGCCTCTCTGATGTTGCTAAAAGATGACGGTTTGCTCCACATTGCCTCTGCTCATGGATTGTCAGAAACTATTGCCCGTTCTGTTCGAGTTGCTGCTGGAGAAGGGATCTCCGGTCATGTTTTGGCAACAGGAGAGCCGGTTCTGGTTCCGAATATTGACCAGGATAGCCGTTTTAAAAGCCTCGATGGTGGGCTGCGCTATAAAAACCAGTCTTTACTTTCGGTGCCGATCTATGTGCGTGATGAGATGGTCGGGGTTATCAACGTCAACAATAAAACCTCTGGATCTCCTTTTGATCTGGAAGATCAGAATTTACTGGTGGCGATTGCAAATCAGGTTTCACTGGCGATGGAAAACTTTAAACTGATTAACAATTTTCGCCAGCAAGCCTTGGTTCTTGAACATACAAATGAGGATTTGGTCAGAGTTAACCGAGCTCGCACCCGGTTGGTCTGTAACCTTTCCCATGAACTGAAAACTCCATTAACCTCCATTATGGGTTACGTAGATTTAACCCTCTCTTTCTTTGACAAACTATCGGTAGAAGAAATCAAAGAGAATTTAATTGATGTTCATGGTGAAGGACTGCGTCTGGAAAAGCTGATCACTGGTATGCTGAGGTTGTTTTCCATCGAATCTGAACGTGAGGTTTGGCGTTGGAAATCCTTTGGTGTTCCTTGGTCGATTGCTGATGCTTTTCAGTACTACAGCTCGAAGATGTCCGAACGGAATTTGGTGACTGAAATTGATCTTCAGGACGATTTACCAGAGATCTACGGTGATCAGGAAAAATTCGGTATGGCTTTTAACTCACTGATCGATAATGCCGTTAAGTTTAATCGAGATGGAGGACTGGTTCGGATCACCGCAGCAGTTAAAGATTTTGAGGGTCTGGATTATATTTATCTGCAAGTTTTCAATCAGGGGCAGGCCGTCCCGCCAAGAGCCCATGAAACAATTTTTGATTCCTATACCCAACTCGGGGATATTGATACGGAAAAACCCCATGGTGTTGGAATCGGTCTGGCGCTGGTTAAAGTTGTTGTCGATCGGATGAAGGGAGATATTTTTCTGGAGGAGTTGTCCGGAGAAGGAACCTGCTTTGGATTAATGTTGCCGACTGAACAGACCTATAACATGTTGACCAGTTAAATATGATGGTTTAACCATCCCACTATTTTTTTTTGCAAAACTATCAAGAGCTCATATGGACATAGTTGATATCCCTGCTGGTTTCCGTTTTTCAGGAATGGCCAGTGGAATTAAAAAATCGAAAAAACTTGATCTGGGGATCATTGTTTCAGATCGTCCTGCAGATTGTGCTGGTGTTTTTACTCTCAATAAAGTGATTGCTGCACCATTGATAGTGACCAAGCCGAATGTTGCCAAGGGGCAATGCCAGGCTATTTTGGTCAATAGTGGCAACGCCAATGCTTGTACGGGGGCTGCAGGTTTAGAAACTGCTGAAACAACCCTTAAATTACTTGCAGGACAGTTGCAGATAGCAGACGACCTTGTTGCTGTTGCTTCAACTGGGGTGATTGGTGAACCTCTTCCCCTTGACCCTTTTACGACAGGAATCCCTCAGCTTGTAACCAACTTATCTCCTGATCAAGCTTCCAGCGTGGCTGAAGCAATGATGACCACTGATGCTTTTTCAAAGACCGTAGCTGTGATGGAAGGGGGGAAACAGAACTATAAAATTCTCGGCCTTGCAAAAGGAGCCGGGATGATCCATCCCAACATGGCAACGATGCTCGGGTTTGTCCTCACTGATGCACAGGTTGCCCCTGAACTACTTAAAGTGGTGTTGCAACGGGCAGTGAAGAAAAGCTTCAATTCGATCACTGTAGATGGTGATACCTCGACCAATGATATGGTTCTACTGCTGGCTAATGGAGCCGCTAACTCTGCACTGATCAAACCCGATACGCGTGAGGCTGAAATATTCAGCCAACATCTGGAACGGGTTCTCCTTGACCTTGCAAAGATGATTGTCCGTGACGGGGAAGGGGCGACCAAGCTGGTTCAGATCCAGGTTGTTGGAGCTGAGAATGAAGATTCAGCACGGATAGCTGCACGTTCGGTTGCGACATCGGCTCTGGTGAAAACTGCATTCTTTGGTGAAGATGCCAACTGGGGGAGAATTATTGCGGCGGTCGGTTATTCTGGAGTTAATATTGATCCAAATCGGGTCGATATCAGTTTCGATCAGGTTCCGGTTGCTGTTAATGGTCTGGCTGTTGGAGCAGAACAGGAAGCTCAAGCAACCAAGGTGTTACAACAGGATGAGTTTATCGTGACGATTGATCTGCATCAGGGCACGGCTGAATCAAGCTACTATACCTCTGACCTCAGCTATGAGTATGTCAAAATCAATGCAGATTACCGCACCTGACTCATTTCCAACAATCAATAACCTTGATGGTATGGAGCAAACATTACAGGCTCTGGATAAAATAAATCACGGTTTGATCATGACCAATCTGATAGATTTTGATATGCTGTATGGGCACCGGTTGGATAGCACCGGTTGGATAGCACCGGTTGGATAGCACCGGTTTTGCCATGGCGTTACAGGAGTTTGATCTTTGGCTGCCCGAGTTATTTTAAAAGATGTCTACTACTGATTTGTTGATGATTACTGCGGATCACGGTTGTGACCCGACCACCTCGGGAACGGATCACAGCCGCGAATATGTGCCAATGTTACTTTCTTCCAAAGCGATCACTGCTCCAAAAAAATTGAGCATCCGCCAGTCCTTTGCCGATGTTGGAGCAACTGTGGCGGATAATTTTCAGCTTGTTTTATCAGCGGGGTAAAGATTTCTTCCTGAACTCAAACCTGACATAAGGGGGTCGCACAGTTGAAAAATAAACTATTTTTGCTGATTATTTTTATTGTTCTGGGTGTTTCTTTCGCCCAAGCGGAAGACTTGATGGTTGCTGATGGAGCGATTACTTCGGGAATCGAAAATCAAATGCCGGTTGATCGTATTGAATCCTACCGTGCTGATTTTGGTAAATTATACTGTTTTACCCGGATTGTTGGTGCACAAGGGGATACTGAGGTCACCCATGTCTGGTATTATCAAGACGACGAGTTAGCTCGGGTAACCTTGCCCATCAGGTCTTCAGATTGGCGAACCTATTCATCTAAGCGGTTTTTGCCGCAGTGGGCTGGTGAGTGGAGGGTTGTTGTCTTGGATGGAGATCAAGTCGAGATTGCAACAATTCCGTTCAAGCTGGAATAGATCAGGTATATTTTAAGTAAAAAGGCGACCCGAAAGAGTCGCCTTTTTGTTTGTTGTTAAGAAAGGTTTATTTTTTTTTCCGTGCAGCTCGAGCTTTGGCCAGATTGTCGGCCAGACCACGATCAACGGCCATCTGACGTCGGGTTTCTGAATAATTTTTTGATGCGAGTGACTGACTGCGGGGAATGTCAAATTGCTGCCGGTATTCTGCGGCAGTCATGTCATGAGCCGTTTTCAGGTGTCGAGAAAGGGTCTTGAACCCTTTGCCACAAATCATGCAATAGATTTTGTCCTTACCAAAAGCCTTTTTCCTACTCACTGCAGGAGCTTCTTCAGTCACTTCATTTGCATCTAAAACTTCTCCTTTTTCCAGGGCAGACAAGGCAGAATGAACCTCATTTAGCTCGGCGATCAGTTCTTCTTTTGACATGGGGGTTGTTGACGCGTGTGCTGCAATAATATCTGCAGCCATCTCCATGATATTTGCCATTTTATAATTCTCCTGTCTGGTCAAAGGAAAACAACTTTTAGAACATAATTTAAAACAAGGCAAGAACAAAATAGTTCTGTAACTTTATATCCATTTTATCACTTATATAATTATATTACTGTTACAATGAGATGTTGATATAATACTTTGATGAGATTTCTCATTACTTAAAATTATAGAGGTCTAGATGGATATTAGAAAATCAATTGAAAACTTTGAATTACAAATTCTTTCATCTAATGCCTGCTTAAGTTCAAAAAGTCAAGGTCGGCAGTTCCCGTCTAAGCTATGTAACATCCGTACGGTTTTTCAGCATGATCGTGATCGTATTTTGCACAGTAAAGCCTTCAGAAGACTTAAATATAAAACCCAGGTTTTCCTTTCTCCCGAGGGGGATCATTATCGAACTCGTTTGACTCATACCCTTGAGGTTTCTCAGGTTGCCCGTACTATTTCTCGAGCATTGCGTCTCAATGAAGATCTTACCGAAGCAATTTCCTTAGGACACGATTTGGGCCATACTCCTTTTGGTCATGTTGGAGAAAGGGTTTTGAATAGCCTGTTGCCTGGCGGCTTTCATCATGTCAAGCAGAGTTTGAGGGTTGTGGATGTGTTGGAAAAAGATGGTAAGGGATTGAATCTTACCTATGAAGTGCGTGATGGAATTTTAAAGCATTCAAAAGGTCAGGGAGGGTTATTGACGCCAGATGGACAATCCCGCGCTCAAACTCTGGAAGGTCAAGTCGTTCGTTTGGCAGATATTATTGCTTACGTCAGTCATGATCTTGATGATGCTATTCGCGGAAATGTCATCAGCTCGGACGATATACCCAAAGAAATATCAGCTGTGGTTGGCCTGCGCCATTCTTGCAGGATTGATCGGATGGTGCGAGATTTGATCAGTGAATCCATGTCGGGAGACGATTGTCAGATTAGACTATCCAGCGAAATGGATGAAGTAATCAGAGCATTGAGGGATTGGCTCTATGAGCATGTTTATCAGGCGGAATCAGTACAGGGGGAATTTGAAAAAGCCTCACATCTGCTCCGAGAACTGTTTCTCTATTTCTGTGACAGCGAGGATATTTTCCTGCAACACGGGGGAAGGCGATTTGCTGGAGATAGTTTAGAGATCTCAGTTGCCGATTTTATTGCCGGAATGACCGATCGCTTTGCTCTGGCCCTCTATCGGGAATGCTTTTTGCCACAATCTTGGAAAAGTATTTGATGTGTAATAACTTATTGGAGTTTATTGATAAAAGCTTGACAGTCTCTAATCTCTATGTTAGCTTTTGAATCACTTTCCTTGAAAAATCAAGCAGTTCGATAAGTTTTAGAGGTTTTATGATAGCGGTCGGTAGCAAAAAACTTATTTTTCGCTTGGGGAAAACAGGGTTTCTACTGGAATTAGATGAGGTTGTTGAGGTCGTCGAGCAAATAGCTGGGATACTTGATTCGAGTCGTAGCGATATTGGTCGAGGGATTGTCTCCGCACTACAATTTCGGCAAACTTGGATTCCTGTGGTTGACCCTGCATTGAAACTGGATATTTTTTCTGAAATTAAGCTGAAGGATAAAAAAGCTGTTATTTTACGTGGTTCTGAGGGGAATTGGGCTTTGCTGGTGGATCAAGTAGATGATTTATCAGCAGCAGAAAACTTTCAATCCTGTGAAATTCCTTTTCTTTTAAAGGTTTCAGCGATGGGTTTCTACTCACAGATTAAACTTTTTCACAATGAACCCATGATTGTTTTTGAACCGGAACGCTATTATGGATCTACTGCTGTAACGGTATGAATCGTTTTGGTCTTTTTCAGATTGGAGATTTAGGGTTTGCGATTTCACTGCAGCAGATTCAAAAGATCCTTCAGAACTCGAAAAGTTATACGTTACCGCGCCTTCCCGGAGGGGTTTTTGCTGTCTTGGTTGATGCTGATCAGTTGATTCCGCTGCTGGATTTGATTCAGATAGTTGGTGGCGGGACTCAGATGGAACAAACAACACAGAGTTACCAGGTGTTGGTCGAATCAGAATATGGCACGGTTGCTTTGCCAGCTGATATGACCGGACGAATTGTTGATGAACAAAAAGGTGAACTGTCAACAATTGCGCCACAAAAGATAGATATGGGGAGTGTTGGTAAATTTATCTATCAGAATAAAGAATATAGTGTTTTGGACATCAATTATTTAGCCATAGAAATGACCCAGGGGGTTTTTGCAAACCCAACTGATACGGGTGGTGCGAGGAGGCATCAATGATGAAAAAACTGCTGTTGGCCGATGATAGTATTACCATTCAGAAAGTCGTCGGTATTATCTTCTCGACAGAAGAATATCAGCTTGAGATGACGGATAATGGGGATAATGCTTTTAATAAGGCGCTAGAAGAATTTCCGGATTTGGTTATTGCCGATATTTCAATGCCTGGAAAAGATGGTTTTGAGCTGTGTCGCGCTATCAAGAATGAACCGAGTTTGTCGAATACCTCGGTTTTATTGTTGCCGGGAGCCTTCGACCATTTTGATGAATCAAAGGCGGGAGAAGTCTGTGCCGATGGCTGGTTGACAAAACCGTTTGAATCGCAAGCACTTCTGGATAAAGTTTCTCAGCTTCTTGCAGCCGAACCGGTGAGGATGGCTGGTGTTGCCGCCGCAGATCGGGAGGACTCCCCAGTGGAGGGGCAAGATAAATCGTCTGAGGGTGATGAAGATCAATCTGTCGATGAAGCGGTTCTTGGTTTTGAAGAAGTGGACGCCTTGGAGACACCCACGGATGAGATTGAAGAGGAATCTCCAGACGATATTTGGGATGCGGTCTCTTTTGCCGAGGAAGATCTACAGAACCAGAGTGAAAGTGTCAGTATAGATGCAACGGATGCGGCCTCTTTTGCTGCAGATGTTATAGATCCGTCAGCAGTTGATGATGTTGCTGTTGAACCGGCTACCGATGAACAAGTTCTCTCTGCATTTACAGCTGAAACCGAGAATGAATTTGTTGAAGAGGCAGCTGATGCAGATGAACTGCAACCGGAACCTTTTGAGACTGTTGATCTTACGGAAGAAGAAACAGTACCTGAGTTAAGTGATCAGGTTGAATCGGTTTCTGATATTGTTGGACAAGCGTCGACAGAAGAGGCTGAATCGGTCGATTTTTCTGCTTTCAGCGAAGCCAAAGATGATTTTCAGCAACCCGCTGCTGATGTGACTGAAGAATCGGCTTACTTTGTTCCTGACGCCGAAGATGATGAGCCGCTGGAATTGCTTGATGAGTTAGAAGAAGGTTCTGTCGAAATTGCTGAAGAATCAGATTACTTAGTTGCCGCAACAGAAGAAGATAGCCCTCTGGAGTTAATGGAAGGCGATTTAGCGGAGCAAAGTGCTGAAGTTGATCTTACTGAAGAAGAACCCGGTTCTTTTGTCGCAGAAGCTGATGATGAAGAAGCCATTATGGAGTTGCAGGAAGAGGAAGAACTGGTTGAACTTGAGCCTGTAATGGAAGAACCAACTGCCACAGAAGCTAGTGATGTACCATTTGGTGAAGCAGCCGATGACGATAGCTTCGCGGTTGATGATATTCTAGATCTTTCTGAGGATGATGTTGTTGCATTTGAGCCGCTGGATGAATCGATAGAAGAAACTGCGGTGGCTGATGAGGTTGAACCGCTTGTTGTGGAGGCGCCGGAAGATAAGTTTGAATTTGTCGATGAAGCTGAAGAGGAAGCCGAACTGGTTGAAGAAAAAGCTGAGCTAGTTGAAGAAGAACTCGAACTGGTTGAGGAAGAAGTCGACCTGGTTGAAGAAGAAGCCGACCTGGTTGAAGAAGAAACTGAACTAGCCGAAGACTTAGAGCCTTTATCGACAGTTGCTGAGGACGATGATTTCTATTTTGATGCGACTGCAGAAGATGACAAAGATGTTGCTGCAGTTACAGCTGGTGCCGTTGGTCTTGCTGCTGGAGTCGCTGCTGTTAGTTTTGGTGACACTGAAGATGAAGAATCTGCAACTGCGCAGGTCGAACAACAGTTACGCGAACTTTCTGAAGATGAGTTAAGGGAAGTTGTGACCAAAGTTGCTGGACCGATGATTGAAAAACTAGCGAGTGAAATGCTTGAAAAAGTTGCCTGGGAAGTTGTTCCCGACTTGGCCGAAGCTATGATTAACGAAGAAATTCGTAAAATCAAAGAAGGCGCATAACTAGAACTAATTAGTACAAAATGAGGCGCTTCTCTTACGGGGGGGCAGCAGGGAAATCTTGACTTCCTTGCTGCCCCCCTTTATTGTTCCTGCCCAGATAAAATGGCGTCGCAAAAAATTAGACCTCCGGTGTTACAGTGGTTTTTCAGGATCTCGATATACATGTTGTATGCCTTCGCCCCTGGAAAATCACTGCGCCTTGGTGGTCAAAATTTTTGCTTAGCCATTTGTGATTTTATCTAAAGCATTTAAGTAGAGAAACCAACCAACTACATATTAGAAGCAAGGATTTGCCAGTAATGAAGACAGAACTTCCTAAAGGTTACGACCCGACTCAGGTTGAGCAGAAATGGTTTGATGTTTGGGAGCAGCGTGGTGATTTCCATGCCGATGAAAATTCTCCCAAGCCTCATTATTCAATCGTTATTCCTCCGCCAAATGTTACAGGTGTGCTCCATATGGGGCACGCCTTGAATAATACTCTGCAAGATATCCTCTGCCGTTGGAAACGGATGTCTGGTTATGAAGTTCTCTGGATGCCGGGAATGGATCATGCCGGAATCGCAACCCAGAACGTCGTTGAAAAGCAGCTTGCTGCAGAAAACAAAGATCGGCATGATTTAGGTCGAGAAGCTTTTGTTGAACGGGTCTGGAAGTGGCGTGAAGAATCGGGCGGAAAAATTATCAATCAGTTGAAGCGGTTGGGTGCTTCCTGTGATTGGCAGCGTGAACGCTTTACCATGGATGAGGGTCTTTCAACTGCAGTTCGTGAAGTTTTTGTAAGTCTCTATGAGGATGGGTTGATTTACCGGGATAATCGTCTGATTAATTGGTGCCCGCGTTGTCATACCGCGTTGTCGGACCTTGAGGTTGAGCATGATGACAAACATGGCAACCTCTGGCATTTGCGTTATCCGGTTCAGGGAACGGATCAACATCTGATTGTTGCGACAACTCGTCCTGAAACCATGCTGGGTGATACAGCAGTCGCCGTTCATCCTGAAGATGAGCGTTATCAGAATCTGATTGGCAAGAATGTTTTGCTACCATTGATGGATCGGAAAATTCCCATTATTGCCGATGAGTATGTCGATATGGAATTTGGCAGCGGCGCAGTTAAGATTACTCCGGCACATGATTTTAACGATTTTGAAATTGGCAAAAGGCACAATCTTGAATTTATCAATGTCCTCGATGAATCGGGGATGATCAATGAAAATGGCGGTTCCTATGTAGGAATAGAACGCAATGCTGCCAGAACTAAGGTTGTTGCTGATCTGGAAGTTCAAGGCCTACTGGAAAAGGTTGACGACTATACCAATGCGGTTGGTGAATGCTATCGCTGTAAAACAGTTATCGAACCCTATATGAGTAAACAGTGGTATGTCGCGGTTAAATCGCTAGCAGCCGAAGCGATCAAGGCCGTGGACTCTGGCCAAACCAAGATTGTCCCGCAACAGTGGGAAAAGACCTATTACGAATGGATGAATAATATTCAGGATTGGTGTGTCAGTCGGCAGATCTGGTGGGGGCACCGTATCCCGGCTTGGTTCTGTGACGATTGCGGTGAAATAACTGTTTCCCGTGAAGATGTCTCCCGCTGCAAGCATTGTGACAGCACCAACCTCCATCAGGAAACCGATGTTCTCGATACCTGGTTTTCCTCCGCCTTATGGCCCTTTTCAACGATGGGATGGCCGGAACAGACTGACACTCTACAGAAGTTTTATCCGACCAGTTGCTTGGTGACCGGTTTTGATATCCTGTTTTTCTGGGTTGCGCGAATGATGATGATGGGGATCAAGTTTATGGATGATGTCCCCTTTAAGGAAGTTTATATCCATGCCCTGGTCCGTGACTCCCATGGGCAGAAAATGAGTAAAAGCAAGGGCAATGTCATAGATCCACTAACTATTGTCGATGAATATGGTGCTGATGCTTTCCGTTACACCCTGTGTGCTTTTGCCGCCATGGGTCGTGATATTAAATTATCAACTGACCGGATTGGTGGTTATCGGAACTTTGTCAATAAGCTTTGGAATGCAAGCCGCTTTGCCTTAATGAATCTGGAAGATTTTAAACCGGCTGAAAAGGGTTTGGCCGATTTATCGTTGTCACAAGCTGATCAGTGGATTCTCAGTCGCTATGCTTTTGCGGCGGAGGAAGTGAATAAGGCGCTGACAAATTATAAATTTAACGATGCGGCTAGTATCCTTTACTCTTTTACCTGGCATGAATTCTGTGATTGGTACATTGAGTTGAGCAAGGATAATTTGTACGGTGATGATGTTGTTGCCCGCAAATCTACGCAGACGGTTCTGTTTACAGTGCTGGAAGGTTTGTTGCGGATGTTGCACCCAATAATACCGTTTGTGACCGAAGAGATCTGGAATGCTCTTCCGGGAGAGCGTGGGTCTGATTCAATTATGCAGGCCGATTATCCAACAGCGGCACTCATTGCGACAGACGAAGTTGTGGTTGCTGATATGGAACTGGTGATGGATGTTAT
>JASJGT010000265.1:0-3277 GCA_033791405.1 Desulfuromusa sp. | reverse complement strand
ACTATTGGGCCTTGTTCTGATCCTCGGATTGTTTACAACGGTTCAAGCTGCAGAAAAGATGAATTTTTACGCCAATATCACGGCGATTCAACCAATTATGGATGAGTTCAATGCCGGGCATGATATTGAAGGCATCTACACGCGGATTTCCACTTCCAAATACCTGGCTACGGTTTTAACCGAATTCTCGGTGGGTAAACTACGCGCCGATGTTTTACAGAGCCCGCTGCCGATCATGCAGATACTGAAAGAAAAGGGGGTCTTGGCTCCCTATAAATCGCCGGCGGCAGCTGGTTATCCAGCCTGGGCGCAAGAAGATGACACCATTGTCCAGTTTGGGATCGAATATGTGGCTCCTATCTACAACAAGGATCTGGTTAAGCCAGAGGATGTTCCCACCCGCTATGAAGATCTGACTGACCCAAAATGGCACAACAAAATGGTCATGCCCGATCCATCCTCCCATGCAACGACTATTTCCTGGTTGGTCGGCTTGAAAGAAGCGAAAATTTTCGGTAACGATGCGGGCTGGATGAAGTTTCTTAAGGGTCTTGCTGCGAACAAACCAATGTTTGTCAAGTCCTTCGGTCCGACTCCGGCGCCGATAGAGAGTGGAGAAAAAGTCCTCGGTATTTCCATGCCCAAATATATTATCTCCAAAGCTCCTGCTCCACTTGACTGGGCCAGAGTTGATACGCTGTTAGGCACTCCGCGCGGAATCGCTATTGCCGCCAATGCACCCAATCCTAAAGATGCGAAAGTGTTTATCGATTATTGGCTGAGCAAGAATGCCATGCAATTGCTAGCCAGTAAAGTTGGTGAGTATGTTCTTGCTCCTGGCGTATTTCCACCAATTGACGGGATCAATAAAGTCAAAGTATTACCGATCAGATCTCTTTCTGACGATGAAATCCGCAGTTGGGGAAAAGAGTTCAGAAAGATCTTCTACGCCAAGTAGTATTTAGTTTTTGAATCATCGTTTCCCGTGTGACGCAGCCGAAAAGGAACAGCTGATTTGAGAATCAGAGCGGCAAATGTTTAAGGGCAACGCCCGAGTTTTTGCCGCTCCTCAAAACAGCTGTGGAATGCAGGGAACCTGCCATGGACTACGGTAATGGCAGGCAAGGAGTTCGGGTGCCCTTTTCTGCTTACTCTTTTGTGGCACAACAAAAGAGTAAGGCGGCGAGTGGGGGCGCAACCCCGCGATCTTTTGGGTTGTTAATCCGTATGCCGGGAATATGTACATTTGTTACGTGTCCCCGGCATACGATCATAATTTTGAGGTCTTATGGAAATTCGGATTAAAGGGCTGACCCGCAACTACTATTCTGAAGGGAAACAGATCAAGGCACTGGATGGTGTCGATCTGACCATCCCTGCAAATAAAATCTTTACCCTCCTGGGACCAAGTGGCTGCGGTAAAACCACACTGCTCCGTTGCATTGTGGGACTGGAAACTCCCGATGCTGGTGAAATTTACATTGGTGATGACCTGGTCTGGTCAAGTGAGAAAGGTATTTTTATTCCGCCGGAGAAAAGAGGCCTCGGGATGGTTTTTCAGACCTACGCGATCTGGCCACATATGAATGTTTTTGACAATGTGGCCTATCCCTTACAGACCAGCAAAACACCCAAAGACAAAATTCGCCAACAGGTGGCAAAGGCACTTGACTTTGTGCAGTTGGGTGGCTTTGAAAATCGACCGGCAACCAAATTAAGCGGTGGCCAACAACAGCGGGTCGCTCTAGCTCGAGCCCTGGTTGCTGAACCAAAAGTGATCCTGTTTGATGAACCACTGAGTAACCTTGATGCCAAACTTCGTGAGGAAACGCGCAAGGAGCTCCGTAGCTTTTTGACCGAATTGAAGATAACAGCCCTCTATGTCACCCATGACCGGATTGAAGCTCTGGCCCTTTCTGACCTGATTGCGGTCATGCGGGCAGGAAAAATTATCGAAATTGGCGATCCAAAAAAGATCTATTTCAATTCAGATGACAAATTCGTCGCTGACTTTATCGGTCGGGCCAACTTGATCAAGGGTAAAGTAGAAAAATTGGAAGGGGAACATGCCGTTTTTGCTTCTGAAATCGGTTTTATCGTCGCACTCAATAGCCAGAGGATACCAGTTGGACGGGAGGCCATGCTCTGTGTCCGTCCTGAATTTATCCGGCTGGCGCCAAAGCAGGGTACTGAAGGGCGAAACATTTTCAGCGGAAAAATGGAATCTCTGATATTTATCGGCGAAGCCTACGAAGGAGAAATTCGTATCGGTGACACCCTGCTGACAACAACGATTGAACCAACTGAAAATATCGTTGAAGGTGACACTATTTCCATCTCCTTCGATTCTGATCATTGCTTCCTCCTTTCGGCTTAACCTTCTAGTTCTTTTTTGATAGGTGACTATATGTTTAAAAAACCGACTCTGACCACAACCCTGATTGTCATCGTTGGTTTTCTGACCCTCTGTCCGCTCATTATGCTGCTTCTGGGCAGCTTTTCAAAAGACTTTGTCTCGTTCGGCCAGTTCACAACGATTAAGTATGTTGAGGCCTACACAGACCCCGATTTTGCCGCCATCCTGTGGAATACAGTGATTTTTACGGTTGGATCTGCATTGGTTGCCACCTTGCTGGCGTTATTTCTGGCTTATGTCAACACCAGAACCGACCTCCCTTTTAAGTTTATTTTCAAGGTCATCGCCATTGTTCCAATGATGATCCCCCACATCCTCTTTTCAGTCAGTTGGGTGTTATTACTGAACCCAAGCAACGGCACTCTTAACCGTCTGTTTATGGACCTTTTTGGTCTCAAGGATGCCCTTTTCGATATCTATACTTTACCGGGGATGATTCTTGTTGAAGGACTGCTGGATCTGCCGATTGCCTACCTGATTATTGCACCGGCAATGAGTGCCTTTGATGTCTCACTGGAAGAATCTTCCAAGGTGTGTGGAGCATCCAACCTGCGGACATTGATGAGAATAACGTTACCGGTACTCCGCCCTGCAATTCTGGCCTCAGCAATTCTGGTTATTGTCAGAAGTCTCGCCTCGTTTGCAGTCCCGTCGGTGATCGGGATGCCGGGTCGAATTTATGTTCTCTCGACCCATATTTACCGTAATATTGCCAGCGGCTTTGCCGCCGATTTTGGTAAGGCGGCAGCCATCGGCATGAGTGCTTTAGCCGCCTCAATTACGTTGATCTATATTTATCGCTACTTGACCTCCGAAAGTGGAAAGTTCGTCACCATTTCCAGTCGGGGCTTCAAACCGACT
>JASJGT010000264.1:0-5462 GCA_033791405.1 Desulfuromusa sp. | reverse complement strand
TGGGGTTGGTGACACTGGCTTTTATGGAAGATGTCAGGATTGACCTGGTAGCCTATCTATTTGGCGATATTCTGGCAATCAGTAACAGTGATCTGGGGTGGATTTTTGCCGGTGGGGGAATTGCGTTGGCGGGCTTGCTCTGGCTCTGGAAACCATTACTGGCCATCACCATCCATGAAGATCTGGCACGCGTTGAGGGGGTTCCGGTTGCTCGGGTTAATTGGATGTTTCTCGGTTTGATTGCCTTGATCGTTGCCGTAATGATGAAGGTCGTCGGAATGTTGTTAGTTACGGCACTATTGATAATCCCTGCCGCTACCGCTCGACGCTTTGCTGGAAACCCGGAAATGATGGCATTACTTGCCAGTCTGATCGGCTGTCTGGCTGTCTGCGTCGGGCTGTACGGCTCGTTCCAATGGGATACCCCAACCGGACCGACGATTGTTGTGGCAGCCTGTCTCATATTTATGATTGGGTTTCTGGTGCCGAAAGGGCTATTTCTAAAAGGCTAATAATTCCTGATCCAAAAATGTCTGATTCCTTATTTAGAGGAGGACTCTAGCCAACAGGACTATGCCCATGATCAGCAGGAATGTTAATACCAGCTTTCGGTGCAGTGCTCCGCTAAACTGGTGCCGTAATCTGCCAGTAAAAAACATTGTTAGCAGCACAGGAAGCAAACCAAGGGTTGCGATCAAAAAGGTCTTTGGGGATATATAACCGAGTGTATTCATCCCGAACAACATGATCAAACTTGCGAGGGTGAAAGAGATGTTGATTGCCTGAACAAATAGATTTTTATTCAGATTGAGTGACAACATATAAGGGAGTACAGGCATCACCTGAGAACCAGTTAGCCCATTAATGATACCGGTGAAAAAACCAACAGGTATCTTCAGTTTTCGCTCCAACGATTTAGATAGTGAAAATGATTTGTTACTGAGTGCCCAAAAGGTATAAGAGATCAATACCACACCGAGAATGGCCTTGGCGGTATCAACACTAACTGCAATCAAGATGGCTAAACCGATCAAGAGCCCGGGAATACTTGATATGTATAAAACCCAGAACCGCCTGATGGCTTCACGGAAATGACCTGCCTGCACCATAACAACAACATTACTAACAATAGACGGCACGATGACCAGAGGAATTGCGATTTTCAGGTCGAGACGTAATGCCATAATTGGTAAGAACGATGTGGAAAAGCCGATACCGGTTAATCCCTTGATGGAACCGGCAACAGTATATGCTGTCAGAATAAATACATAATCGAGCCAGTCCAACTTTAGAACCCTTTATGGTGAAACAAGTTAGAGATTTAACTGTTTTTTTACCCGACCAAAAGCTTCAATCGCAAATTCCAGGTCATCCTTCGTCAAGGCTGCCGACATCTGAGTGCGAATGCGTGCCTTCCCCTTTGGCACCACCGGGTATGAAAAAGCAACGACGAAGATGCCCTGTGCCAGCATGGCGTCGGCAAACTGTCCTGCAACCACGGCATCGTGCAGCTTCACCGGGACGATAGGATGTTCACCCGGTAAGAGTTCAAATCCATGTTTCTCTAACCCCTGCCGGAAAATTGCCGTATTTTCACGCAACCGATCACGTAACGTACTGGATTCACTGACCAGGTCGATGGCCTTTAATGCTCCGGCCACCGCCGGTGGAGCCACCGAGTTGGAGAAAAGATAGGGGCGAGAGCGCTGTCGCAGTAGATCAACAATCTCTTTGTGTGCACTGGTAAAACCGCCACTGGCACCGCCCAGGGCTTTCCCCAATGTTCCAGTTATGATATCCACCTGCTCCATGCAGCCCCGATACTCGGGGGTACCGCGACCCCCGGCTCCAATAAAACCAGTCGCATGAGAATCGTCTACGTGAACCAGGGCATTATATTTTTCAGCCAGAGTGCAGATTTCATCAACTCGGGCGATGTAGCCATCCATGGAGAAAACCCCATCGGTGGTAATCAGTTTAAAACGGGCGCCATTTTTATCGGCACTCTGTAACTGCTTTTCCAGATCGTCCATATCGCTGTTGCGATAGCGATAACGTTTGGCACTACACAACCGGATTCCATCGATAATGCTGGCGTGGTTAAGTTCATCGGAAATGACCGCATCTTCTTTTCCCAACAGGGTTTCAAACAGGCCACCGTTAGCATCAAAACAGGATGGATAGAGAATCGTATCCTCGCTGTCCAAAAACCCGCTGAGTTTATTTTCGAGTTTTTTGTGCAAAGTCTGGGTTCCACAGATAAACCGAACCGATGCCATACCGAACCCCCACTCCTTCAGGGCGAGTTGGGCGGCAGCGTTAACTTCCGGGTGCTGGGCCAGACCAAGGTAGTTGTTGGCGCAGAGATTTAACATCTCACCGTGTCCACTGACGCCAACATGAGCACTTTGTGGCGTGGTGATGAGACGTTCACCTTTATGTAGGCCGGCAGACTCAATCTCTTCCAACTCGGCACTTAAATAGTCTTGGAATTTACCGTACACAGCTTTTCTCCCTAAAAGACAAAGGTTAAGAATTGATGTGGTCACAAAAAATCATGGGTTGGCGACGCCATCAAGATTCCCAGTTCAAGATAACTTTACTTGCTTCACCGGCATTCATCGCAGTAAAACCTTGCTCAAACTCGGTATAATCCAAACGGTGGGTGATGACCGGTGAAATGTCCAGCCCCGACTCAATCATCACCGACATCTTATACCAGGTTTCGTACATCTCACGACCGTAAATGCCCTTAAGGGTCAACATATTGAAAATCACTGTATTCCAGTCGATGGCCACATCACCGCCCGGGATCCCCAGCATTGCCACCTTGCCACCGTGACACATATTGGCCAACAGATCTTTAAATGCTGATGCATTGCCGGACATTTCCAGCCCCACGTCAAAGCCTTCCGCCATGCCTAGCTTCTTCTGCGCTTCGGCAATACTTTCCCGGGTGACATCTACAGTATAAGTTGCGCCCAAAGTTTTGGCTAATTCGAGCCGCTGGGGATTTATATCGGTAATCACGATATGCCGGGCACCGGCGTGGCGACAGACTGCCGCAGCCATGGCACCGATAGGCCCAGCACCGGTAATCAGTACATCTTCACCCAGAAGATCGTATTGCAAGGCGGTATGAACCGCATTACCCAACGGATCGAACAGGGCTGCTACATCCAGATCAATACCCGGGCGATGTTCCCAGACGTTGGACATAGGAAGAGCCAGGTATTCGGCAAAGGCCCCGGATCGGTTTACCCCAATACCGCTGGTATGGGCACAAAGGTGGCGCCGCCCGGCCATGCAGTTCCGACAGCGTCCACACACCACATGACCCTCGCCGGAGACGATCTGTCCTGCCCTGAAATCAATTACATTGGATCCGACCTCAATAATTTCCCCGACAAATTCGTGACCTATAATCATCGGTACGGGGATGGTTTTTTGTGACCACGCATCCCAGTTATAGATGTGCAAATCCGTTCCACAGATAGCCGTTCGTTTGATCTTGATCAGGACATCGTTGATACCAATTTCAGGTTCCGGCTGGTCTTCCAGCCAGAGGCCAGGCGCAGCTTCTCTTTTAACCAGTGCTTTCATCGTGTGATTCTCCATCAAATGTTCTAAGAAAAAAACTTATCACAGCAAGAAGTTTATCAATTCTGGATGGCACTATTTGAGCTCAGAGCTTATCTTCCCCAAAGTCGAGCAGCGTATTCAACATTTCAATTCGTGGCATGCTGGTTCCAGCCGCTTTAGCTTGTTGCAATGGAATAGCATAGATTGCTTCCAGCTCCAACGCACTTCCTTCCGCTCGATCAATCATCATGCTCGGGCGGTAATGGTTCATGTTCTCGGTAAAGTCAATCAGTTGCTGGCTGAACTCTTTTCCGTTGATCGGTTCTTCCAATGATTGTGCATTGGCCCCAGCGATGACTTCGAGCATTAAATCTCTGGCTAGTTCTTTGCTTTCTGGATGGTTAAGGAGATCGGTGACATCTTTTTCGAGCAGCGCGCATAAGCCGTTAAAGGGAATATTCCAGACAAGTTTTTCCCAACGGGCGCGACGCAGATCGCTGACGGAGTTACAGGGAATTCCCGCCACTTGAAATATATCTGCCAGATCATTGCTGCGTTGACTTAGTCCGCCACTGAATTCACCGAGACGAATTTTGCCTTCGCCCAGATGATGAACCGTTCCTGGTTCACCTCGGTTGCTGCACAGGAAAGCGACTCCTCCAAGAACACGTTGTGCGCCAAATGCTTCAGCCAATAACTCTTCATTTCCAAGTCCATTCTGCAAAGTCAGAATCGCGGTATTTGTGTCGAGAAGGGGGCTGACCAGATCAATTAAGTGGTGGTTGGAAATGGTTTTCAACCCAACAATCACCAGATCGACTGTCCCTATCTCTTGCGGGGTCTGATAGCCTGCAACTTGCGGGAGATGGAAGTCGCCATTGCAGGAGTAGACCTGTAGTCCATTTTTCTGGATATCCTGATAGTCTCGCCGCAGCAGAAAATGGACATCCTGTCCACTCCGTTGCAACATCGCTCCATAATATAGTCCGAGGGCTCCAGAGCCAATGATTCCGATTCTCATAATTCAGATCCTAATTAAAAATGGAACAGTGCCTGTAATTGAGGATTCCCTTGCTGCCAGCCGAGAGATAGCCCAAAGCTTTGCTGAAACTGCTCCAAAAACTGATTTTTTTGTCGTAGATTGAATTTATGTGCGTTGTTCATGGCATTGTAAATGTTGCCCCCATACCAGCCAATTTCAAAGAGAGATAAGATCCCCGCAACCGCATAATTCTCATTGTTCCACGCTTCTACCGCACCATAAATAAAGGCTGCATTAAGTGCGAAAGCCATACCTGCCTGGCGAGGTCTCTCGGTATAAAGTTGTCCAGCTCCAGGAAGGATGGCGGAAAGAGTTCCTGCCAGCTGGGGTGATTTTTGCTGCAACTGTTGATATTCATCAAGGGATAATGTCAGCTGTTGGCTGAGCGGCTCCGAGAGTTTGGAGAAGCTGCTGCGAGCGTCTTCCGGCTTGTTTTGTTGCAGTTGGCTGAGACCGATCTTGTACTCGGATATTTCGTTGTTTGCTATGGGAAGATCATTTTTCAGTTGCTGGTAACGTTGTTGAGCTGTGGCATAATCACCCATGTTATAGGCTGCGTCGGCATGGAGTTGTTTTGCTGCTACTGCTTCAAGAGAGTCAGGATAGAGTGTCCAGACTTTTTCCATAGCAAGGTCGGCCTGTTCCCAGCGTTGTCCCGATAGTAAACTTTGGGCGATAGCTAACTGAGCGTAGGCAACCCGTGAATCTTTGGGGCAATAGTGCAGAAATCGCTTATATTCGGTAATTGCTCGATAATAATCTTCTTCCGCGACAAGACTGTCAGCAAAAGAGAGCAAGTCTGGTTCTGCGTAGACGGGTGGCACAAAAAGAAACAGAA
>JASJGT010000263.1:0-7370 GCA_033791405.1 Desulfuromusa sp. | reverse complement strand
GACCATGGCAAGTGCAACTGCGAGATATAACACGCCAAAACTGGCTAACAGGATTGCGCTTGCAAACAGGCCAGAGGCAAGCCAGGCCTTGTGACGCTTGATCACTTCAAGGCTTTTGGAACCAGCCAGCGGCAAGGTGCCCAGCCAGCTATTGATTTCCGCGAGCAAGTCACTCGCGCCGTATAGTAACAACACATCGCCGGCCCGTATTTCCAGGTGCCGCACCCGCTGACGGAATTGCCTGCCCTCACGAGACACACCGAGCAGGGTTACGTCATAGCGGTAACGTAAACGTAATGCAAAAGCGGAACGTCCTTCAATACGCGCCCCGCCCGGCACCACCACTTCCTGTAGCGACATATCCTCGCTGCTGAGCGGACTGGTATCGTGACCCTTGGGCTGGAAGTTCAGTTTCAGCTCACCCACTAACTTGTCAATGGATTCCGGCACTGCTTCGACGACCAGAACATCCCCCTTACTCACCGCCGCCAATCGTGCCTGACCGGGCAGCCGCTTCCCTTGCCGTATCAGACCGACAATTGCGGCATCGTTTTTTTCAGCAATCGTATCGAGATCACGTACTCGCTGCCCAATCGCCGGAGAATCCTCCGGCACGTGCAACTCCGCGATGTACTCACTTACATCCAGCAGGTTTTTTGCAGAATCCTGCTCCCTGCGCTCGGCCGGCAGCAAGCGCCAGCCAATAGTGGCCACAAACAGTACGCCGACAAAGGCACAGGCCAGTCCGACCGGTGCAAAATCGAACATGGCGAAACCCTCGCCCATCGACTGCTGCCGGAACTCGGCAATAATGATGTTGGGTGGCGTGCCGATCATGGTAATCATCCCGCCGAGGATGGTCGCAAACGACAGCGGCATCAGTGTCAGCGCCGGACTTCGTTTTGCCTTCTTTGCGGCCTGTATATCCACCGGCATCAGCAGAGAGCATTAGGGGACGTTCGTCAAATAGTCAATTTAGCGGTTATTAAGCTTTCATGATTTGACACTTTGACGAACGTCCCCCTTTTACTCTTTGACGAACGTCCCCCTTTTACTCTCTCACGCAGACGTAGACAAATCTTGGCGACCAAGGCAACCATCATCAGGGCCGAACTGGAAATTGCGGATATGAACCGTAATTACTATCAAACTCACCAATTGACGCTGGCGCAGCATCCGTCCGAGACGCACGAACGGGTGATGATGCGCCTGGTCGCCTTTGCATTGCATGCCAATGAAGAACGTTTAAGTTTTACCAGGGGGATCAGTACCGATACCGAGCCGGATCTTTGGCAAAAAGATTTGTCGGATCAAATCGGGTTATGGATAGAGCTGGACCAGATTGATGAAAAACGCATCAAGCGTGCCTGTGGCGTCGCCGACCAGGTCGTCATCTACACCTGTCAACCACGCAATGCGTTGCCCTGGTGGAAGCAAATGGAGGCCAGACTGAAACGTTTCGGCAATCTCACGGTAGCTGCAATCGATGTTATATCCGATTGCAGGATTGAAGCATTATTGAATCGTTCCATGCAGCTGCAATGCACCGTGCAGGACAACACGGTCCATCTGTCAAACTCAAGTCAGTCAGTGGAGTTGCGATCACGTAGTTTGATGTGAAGGATAAAGATAAAAGGGGGCGGAGGCGAATGGTGCTAAGTTAAGCCGCTTTAGCACGATATTTACTCCTGTGTTTTATCTCTATAATCTCGTATCCTGGTGCGGTTAATCATTGGACTGGTTCGGGTCTTCGTTTGACTGCTCTGGGTCCACTTCAGTACCCTTTTTATAAAACGACTATCCCTGTTCTATCTTCAAATAAAGGGTACTGACCTATTGCCGCTAGTTAACGGTCCGTGAAACCGGGGGAATATCAGTCTGGCCCTTGATTTCTCCATAAGTCCTCGTCATTTTTGTTTATAATCGAGATTATGAGCAGAAAACCCAACTTATTTAAAAGGTACAGGCTAGTCTGGCTAGTGGTTTTTCTGGGTGCCCTATATTACATTTTTGATTCATTTATAGACTCATACCTTCTAGATGAAGGACGTTTTGCTGATCAGTTACTGTCTCCGGAACCATTAGAATTATGGTGGCGGCTGAGCATCTCTCTCATTTTACTCCTGTTTGGAATATATGCGCAGATCTTGATTAACCGCGCTGAAGATGCAAGCAAACAAGCACATATGGTTGAGAGTTTTCTGCATTCAATCATAGATAATACCCCTCTCATGGTTTTTATAAAAGACGCCCAGTATTTGCGCTTCGTCAAGGTAAACAAAGAGGCTGAAAACTTGATGGGGTTTAGTCGAGAAGAATTGATTGGTAAAAATGATTTTGATTTTTTCCCGGAGGAGCAAGCGAAATTTTTCACGGATACGGACAAGCAGGTTTTACGGAACAAAATACCTTCTGATATTGATAAAGAAGATATCGACACCAAAAATATAGGCCTACGAACGCTCCATACCAGAAAGGTACCTATCCTTGATGACAATGGCGATGCCGTATACCTTCTCGGTATATCAGAAGATATAACCGAACAAATAAAAGCACAAAATGAGTTAATCGCGGAGAAAAGTCGCGCAGAACTATATTTACAAATCTCTGAAGCGATAATTGTTGGGCTTGATAAAAACGAACGCATTACTCTTATTAATCGCCGTGGATGTGAAATTCTCAAGCGCTCTGAAGAGGAGCTGATTGGCCAGAACTGGTTTGAGATTGCTATACCAGAACACGAAAGAGATAATGTTTGCGGTATCTATAAAAAAGTAATGGCAAGTGAAATAGAGCTCGCTGAATATTATGAAAATGAGATAGTATCAGCAGACGGAATTCTCTATTACATCTCCTGGCATAACACCATACAGAAATCGTTAAACGGCGAAATAGAAGGCGTCCTGTCATCGGGCATCGATAATACTTCTCGAAAAGCTATGGAAAACCAGCTTAGATTGGCGGGTGCAGTATATGAGTCAACGAATCAAGGCGTGGTTGTTACCGACAAAAACAACAGAATCGTTTCTGTGAATCCCGCGTATTCTACGATCACCGGTTATGCGTCTGGTGAAGTTATCGGCAAGGATCCATCGCATTTAAAATCTGGCCACCATGATGAAAGTTTCTACCAAACACTCTGGGGGGAGATTGAACAGAGCAGGCACTGGAAAGGAGAAATTTTGGATAGACGAAAAAATGGAGAGGTCTTCCCATCATGGCAATCCATCAGCTCAATCGTTAACGACAGTGGTGAACTCACTCACTATGTTTCAGTGTTTTCAGATATTACACCTATTAAACAACATCAGGAAAGCCTGAAATTTCTTGCACACCACGATCCATTAACAGGGTTGCCAAACCGACTCATGCTTAATGACCGGATTGATCATGCTTTGCAACGGTGCGAACGGAACTCTACTCAGCTAGCACTTATGTTTCTGGATCTCGATGATTTTAAATATATCAACGATACTTATGGACATGATGCTGGTGATCAAGTGTTACAGATAATTGCAAAAAGACTGGAATTACTGGTGAGAAAAGAGGATACAGTCGCTCGCCTGGGTGGTGACGAGTTTCTGGTTCTTCTTGAATCGGATGTAACTAAAGCAGATATTAATCAAATCGCGAATAAAATAATTAATGAGGCAACACTACCTATTAACGTAGATGGTCAGGAATTGAGTATTGGCATTAGTATAGGCATTTCAACCGGGCCTGCTAAAGGGCAGAATTACCAGTCTCTTATAAGTACAGCAGATCGGGCCATGTATCGGGCTAAAAAAAACGGTCGTAATACTTATAGTTTTTAAAATAAGTTCTTAACCCGGTTCAAGGAGTTCAAGTGAATAAAGGGGTCGGATACTAATGGCACTTACTTAAGGAATAAGCAATTGATGTAGTAGATAAAAAAGGCTGGTTCAGGTGATAAGATGCAAGTCGCCAAACGAACAACCATCAACCAAGGAACCAGCCTTAATGCATCCTAGTCAACGCGCCCGCATACATCAACAAAAACGTGTCAGAAGCTACGCCACAACCAGTGATTCCTACGCCTTCTTCAATATGCTCACCGGGCCGGAGTTCCTGGAGCAAGCAGAGTCACTCTTGCCCGCACATCGAGAACGACTGTTTCCACCAACCGAGACACTGTCGATGTTTCTGGCTCAGGCAATGAATGCGGATCGTTCTTGCCAGAGCACAGTGAATGATGCGTCAATCAAACGATTGATGGGGGGGCTACCCGTGTGCAGTACACATACGGGAGCTTACTGCCGGGCACGTCAGCGGTTGCCGCTAGAGATGGTATCCACGCTGGTCCGTCACACAGGACGCATGATGGCCGAACGCACGCCGGAGACTTGGCACTGGCGGGGGCGGCCGGTCAGGTTGGTGGATGGAGCGACCGTTGCATTGCCTGATACGGCGGACAATCAGGAGGTTTACCCTCAGCCCGGTAGCCAACAACCCGGTTTGGGTTTTCCCTTGTGCCGCCTGGTCGGCATCGTTTGCCTTGCCAATGGTGCGGTACTTGATGCGGCCATGGGACCTTGTCGGGGAAAGGGGAGTGATGAGCAGACATTGCTTAGATCCATACTCGACACCTTGGAAGCCGGTGATATCCTGTTGGGAGATGCTTTTTATGCCACCTATTTCCTGTTGTGTGCGCTGCAAACCAAAGGCGTGGATGGTGTTTTCGAGCAACAGGGTGCGCGGCGACGCAGCACAGATTTTCGCCGTGGTCAGCAACTGGGTCAACGAGATCACCTGATTGAACTGCAAAAACCGAAGGTCAAACCCGACTGGATGAGCCAGGCAGAGTACGATAAGGCACCGGATACCCTGACGGTGAGGGAACTGCGTACTGGCGGCAAGATTTTGATGACGACACTGCATTGTCCAAAGCATACGAGCAAAGCGGCCCTGAAGGCGCTCTATCGGGAGCGTTGGCATGTAGAGCTGGATCTGCGCAACATCAAGACAACCCTGGGCATGGAGATGTTGAGTTGTCGGACGTCGGCGATGGCAGAGAAGGAGATCTGGGTCTATCTGTTGGCCTACAACCTGATCCGATTGTTGATGGCCCAGGCTGCCTCGTTGGCCGACATCAACCCCAGGCAACTCAGCTTCAAACATACCCTGCAGCTATGGATTGCCTGGCGACAGAACGGGACCGGTAGCTACGACGATAGTCTGATTGCAACACTGTTCATCCTGATTGCGCAACAGCGAGTTGGAAATCGCCCGGGACGCATTGAACCACGTGCCATAAAACGAAGACCAAAACCCTTTCCATTGCTCACCAAACCCAGGTCCATTGCCCGAGAAGATGTGAAAAAATATGGTCACCCCAAGAAGCTTAAGTAAGCGCCATTTGGGTCGGATACATTTTCTTTAGGTTTGGGTTATTCTGGGTCTGCCGCGTTTTCCCTGTCCCAGCCTGATCGACAGAAAATGTATCTGACCCCTTGAACCGGTCCCGCCTGGCGCGGTGGGGGCATCAGCAGGACGGGATGCCGTGGGAGACGTGAGCGGAGATGGTTACTGGGTGACAACTTTTGTTTCATCTCTTCGGAGGTTGTCCGGGACTGGGCGGTGGAGGTTTGGGGGGATGAGATTCCTGCTGCGGATCCCGGGTGTGATTACTGCAGGTATCGGGCGGCGGTGAGGGGGGTGGAGTAAGTAGAGCGTAATGTATGCTTCTACTGGATTGAGCAGTTTCTGTATAGCCGAAAGGGAAGGAATAACCGTAGGCAGATCTTTGGTTTCAGTCGACAAGCTGGCGCCGTAGTGTAGGATGAGCCTTGGATCAGATTGGATCTACTGCATTAGATGATCTGCAGAATCGACCACATGCACAATAGTGCCGACGCAGACTATTACTCAATAGTAACGATGCAGCTTAATACACTGTTATGCCGCGAAGTAGGGCTTTCCCTGTAATTCTAAGTATCTGTATTGATTGAAGTAAAAATACTGTATTTTCTCTAAAGATTAATACTTATCATCCGATGATAAGTATGAGAGAATGCATTATATTATGAGCAGAGACAAAGGACTGGATTACTTATTGGACTTGGATGGTGAGGTCTGGGTTCAGGATAGAGAGTGCTGGGTCAAAATAGAGGTTCGTAAGCTGGATCAAGAAACTAAAGAGTGCCCGCATGGCATCAAATATTGTCTGACACTGCATGATCCGCATGGGGAAAGACTCATGGGTTTTGATAATGCACACCAAATTAAAACAAAAAAGAAAGGGCGCTATATAGGCAGGAGCATTGTTTATGATCATAAACATTTAGGTCCCGGTGATAAGGGTGTTCCGTACGTATTTGAATCGTCAGTGCAGTTGCTTACTGATTTCTTTGTAGAAGTGGATAAGGTGCTCAAAGATAGAGCGTGAATTAGTGACACGAGGTGAGTTATGAAAAAGATAGTAATAGGTGTTATGTCCCAAGATAAAATTAGAAAGCGTGTCCTGGATATCGCTCGTGGAGACTATAAGCCTAAAAGAAATGAACCGAAAATTTGGTTTCCTTCAATGAAGTCTGTCGCAGAAGTTTTGAGTGATCAGAACCGTGCGTTATTGAAGATGATCGTAGAAATACAGCCAGAGACTCTAACCGAGCTTGCAGATGCTGCTGGACGCCAAATGAGTAATTTATCTAGAACACTAAAAACTATGGAGCAATATGGGTTCGTTGAGCTTAGAAGGGATAAAAGATCTGTAAAGCCAGTTGTTAAAGCAACTGAGTTTGAGATTCATGCGGCATAACAAGTCGCCCCAGTCGGACGGCTTCGCCGCCGCTGGGCTCAAACGTTATGCGTAAAAGATGAAGAGTAATGAAGTATCTTGGTGAACCAAAGAAACTTATTGAATGGCTGCCGGATTCAATGGGATATCCTGCAGACGGCTGGCTATACATAAAAAGCGAAGAGGATTCCGTAAATCAAAGCACTATGTGTTGGCCAGGAGTGGTTGATAGCATAGACCTCAGCGATAAAGAATATGAAGAAATGGAGGCTCAACTTAGAAAGGGTGGCTTCAAATCTTTTTTGTCTAAAGAGCAAATTGAAGATGTTGGTAGTAATCTTAGGAAACAACTTCCAAAGTATACCGAAACACAATTCGTGGAAGCCATCAATTACTACTGGGTAAATGATGCATTTATTGAAGCAAAAAGCGCATAACAAGGCGTCCCAGCAGACGTTTGACCGCGTCACATTTTTGCTTCCGCAAAAACGCGCCACCGTCAAACGCTGCTGAACTTGAGCGTTAGGCGCCAAAGAGATAAACCATGAAAAAGAGCGAAAGTGTTTAGATCGAATAGAGAATATCCAGTATGGGAAAGAGTTTTAATCTCATT
>JASJGT010000262.1:0-5542 GCA_033791405.1 Desulfuromusa sp. | reverse complement strand
TTCGATGGAGCATTCGCACAATTCGTTAAAATAGGGGCTAATGAGGTTTTCCCCGTAGACTGTGATTGGAGCGATGCCGAACTTGGCACAATTCCATGTGCTTACGGTACGGCTGAAAACATGGTCTACAGGGCAAAAGTTGAGAAGGGCGAGCATGTGTTGATTGCTGGAGCATCTGGCGGTGTCGGTTCGGCTGCAGTACAGTTGGCAAAGCGTCGGGGAGCTATAGTGACCGCAATTGCAGGGAAGGAAAAGCTTACACAGGTGCGATCAATTGGAGCAGATCGTGTCATAGCTCGTGGCGATGACCTCGTTGCCAGTCTTGGTGAAAAATCTGTAGACGTCGTTATTGACAACGTTGCCGGAGAGACGTTTGGTGAGATGTTGAAAGTGCTGAAGAGAGGTGGACGATATGTCTCATCAGGTGCCATTGGTGGACCACTCGTGACACTTGATCTGCGTGATTTCTACCTGAAAGATCTGACGATGATAGGTTGTACTGCATGGGATGAACCTGTTTTCCCAAACGTAGTCTCTTATATCGAGAAAGGAGAAATACGACCGCTCCTTGCCAAAACGTTTCCACTCGACCAAATCGCTGAAGCACAGCGCGCTTTTACTGAAAAGAAACATGTGGGTAAATTCGTTTTGATTCCGCCGCCGTTGGATAACTTGAAGTAGTTCATATCTGATCTGACAGCGAGCTTGTAAAAATAAGGGTTACCGGTTTTACGACCATTTTTGTACCGTTCTTCACAAGACAAGACGCACCTTTACATCTACCTGAACATCTCGACAAATCTTCTTGTGTAGTGGTTCATATCCGATCTAACAATTACCGTTTTTGAAGCTATGGTTGTCAGATAGGATATGAATTAGGGAGACTTAGAGAGCCTTGATCTCTGTTGAAAACTCCGGTTTGACGAGGATAACGCGAAATAGAATGGTGGGTTATCCTCCGAACATAATGCTTTCTCCCAAACTGGCTCATATTGGTTTGTTAGAATTCCACCGGGCCAAGGAAGCATAGGTTTCCATTAACGATCCCATGTCAGACTAGGCATTTAGTCAGTTTAGATAATTCTGAGCATATTCGAAAAAAGAAAATTCATCGACCGTCTTTGACCAAACATGTTCAGAAAAAATATCGTAGTCGAAATTCCAACTTGCTACTGTTTTGCTTTTCACCAAACTCTGAATACATGGCACCGTTAAGATAACTGAAACGTAAACGCATTTCCCAGTTGGTGAAACGGGTGTAAATCAGTTCAGGAGTAAGGGTATAGCTTTTGTCATCAAGATTGAGAATAGTGGTCAGTGCCGGAGTGAGATAGAGAATGTCAAAGGGTTCCTTCTGGCTGAAACGACCATACAGGTAATCCCGACCTGGCTGAGGGTTACCATAACCTTTCAGGCTCATGTCACGGGCCCGTTCAAGAAGCAATCGGCCGGCTGTCTGTTGGAAATCTTCACCTGCCTCCCTGGCAAACATGTAAAAATTGGTCATCTCCTCTTTCGTATACCCACTGTCATTGTGATAGTATTCGATAATGGAGGTAATATCGTTTGTTGAGAGGTAGCGGATCCCCAAAAGCCAAGAGAGTACGTCCTCCTCACTAAACGTCGGAATACTGTCTTCCTGCAGGATAAATTTTTTCTTATCTTGTGTCCAGGCCATTTCACCATGCATTTCGAAATTAGTGGCCAGATTTCTAGAGAAGTCAAGTCCATAGCTGGTCGAGCGGCTATCACCCGTCAGGAGGAGCAGGTCGATATCTGTATCCATGAAAAGGAAATAGAGTTTTGCCGCCAGATTAAGATTATCCCGCTCGCCAAACTCGTCATTCACTTCGTCCCAGACCGGCAGAAGTACACAGGTCAGGGCTGCAGTTTGCAGTTTACCCTCAAAGCTTTTTATGATGTCGGCTTCAGCAGTAGTATACCCTTCCAGAGATTCATCTGGATTGTTCGGATCTTTTCGTCGGTTAATAAAACCGACAGGATTCCAAGCATATCCTTTGCCCCATTTATAAGCTTTTTTACCTAGGCTGGTGGTTGCATATGGTGAAGGTTTCAGGCTACCATAAGCTTCATAGATATCAGCACTGTCTATCCAGCCGAGGTTATCATGCTGCCCGGAAGCCTTGAGGAGCCAATTAAAGATAAATATGTTCCAGTTGTAATAACCGTCCAGTTGCAGGCGGCCGCTTAACCTATCCATATTTGACACTGGGTCGTCAGCAAGATTGAGAAGGCTGAAAGCTGAACCCTGGTTGATATCTATATGTTCCCATTTGAATTCAGCGTAACCGCCCCATTCAAGTGGTTTTTTCTCGATCTCTTCAATATCGAAACTGAATTCGTCCGTTGCATAGCAGATACCTGACAGACTGATAAACAAGAGGATCAGGCCCAAAACCGGGCGGGTATTAGCGTAGTTCATCAACCTTGGATAGGTAGTTCAAGGTAAAAACCTCATCGGCAAAATCCTTTTTCTGTACCTTGGCAAAAAGCATAACGGAACGGTATCCTTTGTTAAGAGGACTATCCGTTTCAAGCATAGAAGGTCTGACCAGACCATCACCAAAATCTTTTATTTTTGAATAGTGTAAGGTTTTGATCAGCATATCACTGATTGTGTAACATTCTATGTTGGTTGGCAGCACGGTTTTTTTATCCACGGTCATCATCAAGCGATCATAAGATACCGAACTGGTTTTTGCCTTGAGCTCTAAAAGGTAACTCTCTCCTTTATCCTCTACCTGATGGACATCGTACTCCACACTGAAGTCAAGGCGAAGAATGTCAGAGTTGTTAAAGATTCCACCCACCACTGATTGCAGGCTGGTTATACGGATCGGCTTGCCCACATTGGGAATATAGAGCCACATATTGTCACCCAGGCGTAAAGTTGAGCGGCCTTTTTCACTAGCCGGTGACATAAACAGGGCCACCATTTTATCTTCACCCTTTTTTACGGTATAGAGAACAAACTCCTTCTTTTTACCGTCGGGCTCGATGTTTATCAACTTTCTGTACATCTCATAGGATGCAGGTTGCATATTGGCATCCAACTGGCGTAAGAGTTCATTCCCGTCTTGGGCCAGAGCTGATCCTCCGTTAGATACTATAATAATTGCAATAGTTATTTTCAGGTAAAAGAAGAATTTACTGTCCATGGTTCTGCTCCTTGACAGCGTCGATAACAGAACCATCTCGCTTAACCGTTTCTATTGTATGGTGTTTGAGTGCATCCAGCATTTTCTGGCCAAATTGTTCGGCAATGATAAGATTAATTTTCTTTTCAGCAAGAAAAATAGCTGCTTTAGGACCAGCTCCGCCAGCAGCATTCCCATAGGGATTTACCTCTGCTTGCAACAAGTTATTTTGTTTGTCGAAAAAGAGGAAGTAGGGGGCACGTGCGGCAACTTTACTGATTTGAGAAGTGATCTCTGTTCCTTCTGCAGCCACTACTATTATAAATTCATCCTTTTGAGCCAGAGCTGGTTTTGCCAGAAGGAGAAGTAAGAAAGTGGACAGGATTATTCTGTGGATATTGTGAAGCATAGTTTTTCTCCTTGAACATAGTAACATAATGAATCAGACATGTCGTAGCGCAGTAATCGGATCCATCCTTGCGGCCTTCCAGGCCGGTTGCAAGCTTGCAAGAACTGAAATAAGAATAACGATAACGGCCACGGTGATAACATCCCCTGTTCCGATAGTGGGCGCCAGCAGTAAGCCTTTCTGGCGACCAAAGTCGAAGCTTAACTGGACAACATTCATCCCGGCGATGGTGATGAGGCTGATAATAACACCAATCAGAGTGCCAAAGACCCCTAGCAGGAATCCTTCAACAATAAAAAGGGAGAGTATTTTATTTGGCACCGTACCAATAGCAGCCATGGTACCGATTTCGTTTATACGTTCAAACACGGCCATAATCATAACATTCATGATACTCACCAGGACAATCGCAACCAGCATCACCTTTATAAAAAGGGTCATCAAATCAATCATCCGGGCAATATTAAAGAACGGCGACAATTTCTGCCAGGTATGAATCTCAAAAACCGGTTTATTCATCTTGTTTTTCAGCGGGCCAAGTGCAGCCGTCATCCTTGAATAGACCTGTTCCATATCTTCAATATCATTGAGACGGATAGCAATTTCACTGACCTCCTTACCCTCAGTCCGCAGCAGACTTCTGGCATCCTCGATATGAATAATACCATCCCTACCTCCCGGCCCGGAGATACCTTCCAGAATACCACGAACCACAAAGGGTTGACCATTAACCGAGCCATCCTTGTTGGTTGCAACCAGAACAATGGTGTCGTCGATCTTAACCTCCATCCCTTTTGCAATGAGTTCAGGTACCAGAATCTCCCCCTTTACGAGCAGACCCTCTTTTTTACCT
Organism: Desulfuromusa sp.; assembly: GCA_033791405.1. Lineage (GTDB taxonomy): Bacteria > Desulfobacterota > Desulfuromonadia > Desulfuromonadales > Geopsychrobacteraceae > Desulfuromusa. Next base: position 1,122 of record JASJGT010000262.1, on the reverse strand, counting down.
TTAATGATACGGTCCAAGAGCATTGGTACCGTCTGTATCTCCTGCTTTGGATTAACAGCATTTAAGCGAATATTGGTGGTTTCTTTGAAGTTGCTGAACATGGCACCAAGCCGGATGCGCATGGAATAGGCATCCACCTCACTGGTGCTGTCAAGAATCTCTTTAACCTTGCTCAACTGACTGCCTTTCAGATTCTGATCAAGCGGCAGGCTGTCAATGGAGGCCAGATAGCCTTTCTTATGGACCTGGAGATGCCCCAGCATAGAATCGGTTATCTGGCCTACCATCATCGCCTTGAAAGAGCCCGAAACAGAAATAAAGAGCAGCACAGCCACAACTCCAAGAGTGATCAGTATCGATGTGAGCAGGGTGCGCCGTTTATAGCGACGAAGATTACGGATGGCCAGTTTGAAAATATTAAACATGATTGCCTCCTGATCCCTGCAATAGCCGGCCATCTTCCAGGGTGAAAATGGTTTCGGCGTTCTCTACAACCCTGGGGTCGTGGGTGGAAAAAATAAAGGTAGTCCCGAATTCGTCACGCATATCTTTCATAAGAGTGATAATTTTATGAGCGGTTCTTCGATCCAGATTTGCGGTTGGTTCATCGGCAAGTACCAGTTGGGCATTGGTCGTTAAGGCCCGGGCTACTGCAACCCGTTGCTTCTGCCCACCGGAAATCTGACTGGGAAATTTATCAGCCTGATCACCCATGCCAACAGCACTTAATAATTCCTGCACCCGTTGATATCGTTCCTTTTTGGGCCAGTTTTGTACCATGAGTAAGGGATATTCGACATTTTCTGCCACTGTGAGGACTGGAATCAGATTGAAATCCTGGAAAATAAAACCAATGGTCTTGCCGCGAAAAAGAGCCGCATCTTTTTTATTTAATAAGCTGATATCCTGGTCGGCTACCGTGAGGGTTCCTCCTGTTGGAGGATCAAGGCAGCCAACCATATTCAATAAAGTTGACTTCCCGCTGCCGGATGGGCCGACAAAAGCGGCAAAAGAAGCTGGTTCAATAGTGAAGTCAATACCACGGATTGCTTTTACTACTATGTCTCCAGCGTAATACGTTTTTTCGAGTTTCCGGGCCACAATTAATGACATTTTTGCGCT
>JASJGT010000261.1:0-2554 GCA_033791405.1 Desulfuromusa sp. | reverse complement strand
ACCGCGGCCGGAGAAAAAAGTGGGCAATTAGAGTCGATGTTGTCGCGCTTGGCAGACTCATATGATCATCAAACTGATTTGTCAATTACCGGTCTTCTTTCACTTCTGGAGCCAATCTTGATTTTGGTCATGGGTGGAGTTGTGGGCTTTGTCGTTCTCGCTATTCTGCTGCCGCTATTTGAGGCGAGCCAAGGTTTCTAAAAATATTTAAAAGGATTTTTTTAACATGAATAAACAATGTCACGACGTTCGAGGTTTTACACTCATTGAGATCATGGTTGTTGTAGTGATTCTTGGCATATTGGCTTCAATAGTTGTTCCAAAGCTTCTCGATCGACCCGATCAGGCGAGGATAACAAAGGCTCAGCTCGACATTAAAGGGTTTGAGGAATCACTAGGAATGTTCAAATTAGACAATGGCTTTTTCCCGACCACAGAGCAGGGGTTAAATGCTCTTGTCAGTATTCCGACCAGCGGGCGAATCCCGGCCAAATACCCTGATGCTGGCTATCTAAGAAAATTTCCGCTGGATCCATGGGATGGTAACTACCTTTACCTCTCACCTGGGCCACAGAGTAATGACTACGATATAATTTCATACGGCGCTGATGGGGAGCCGGGAGGAGAGGGAGTTGATGGCGATATCAACAGTTGGGAGCTCTAACAACTCTTCCGGCTTTACCCTGCTTGAGCTGACAATTGTACTTTTTCTGGTTGGCATGTTTTCGATTGTGGTTATCCCCCGTTTTTCTCATGTTGGGGAGGGAAATCTCGAACATTCAGCCAGAAGGTTATCTTGGACAATTAAATATCTGTATAATGAAGCAGCCCTTTCATCAAAAGAACATCGGATAATTTATAATTTGGACAGCAACTCATATAGAGCCATATTTCTTGAAACTGACGGCCGTGTCATGAACGTTGAAAGAATTCCAGAGGAGATAAAATTAAAACAAGGCATCAGTTTCATGGATGTCACAATCTCTGGCCGGGGCTCTTTCAGTCATGGTGAGATTAGCGTACGGATACTTCCATCCGGATGGGTTGAAGGGACGACTCATCATCTTAGTGACGCAGAAAATCAGATCTTGACTGTACAAACGAACCCATTGACGGGGCACAGTGAAGTGTATGAAGGTTATCGAGATTTTGACTTACTCAAGTAGTCACTGGAAATTAGCCTAATGATGTAATTTTGTCCTGTTAGCTGAATCAGCATTTATAGCGGAAAATATTTATGCCGGTGCTTGTGTTATCCAATAAGATTCAAATCGTAAATAAAACGAAGTCTGGTGGGTTTACTCTGCTTGAGGTCATGATCGCTATTGCCATAATGAGTATTGCTCTGATTTCTCTTCAAGCGCTCAATAACCGTACGATAGCAACGCATGGGTATTTGCAACGAATGACACAGGCAACTTTATTGGCCCAATATAAAATGAGTGAAATAGAGGCTGCATCAGAGGGAGCCCTTCTTCATGAGGCCAGTCAAGGCGTTTTTGAGGAGCCATTCGACCAATATGAGTGGCAAACCAGTTTTGCAGAAACCCCGTTGGCTTCTGTGCGTATGGTAACGGTTGATGTTTTGTGGGGAGATAGAAATAAAAATGAAATTGTGTCAATCGATTCTTTCATTTTTTGACCGATCTTCCTTAACGCGGTCAAAGGGCTTCACCCTGATAGAAGTCCTCATAGCAATCAGTATCTTTTCTATTGCTATAGCATCAATATATGGGGTTTTTACATCCATAAGTGCAACGAAAGACAAGCTTGATCTCAATAGTGAAACTTACCATCAGGCACGTGTAATTCTCGATCGAATTGGCCGTGAAATTCATGGGGTATATGTTCATAATGGTAGTGATACAAGTGTCTTGGGGGGCGGATTGAATGATAGGGGAGAGGTTTTTTTTGAACTGAGTACCACGGCATCATCCTCTTTGAATATCAAAGGAGCCGGATTTGTCGCGGTCAGGTACGAGCTGGTTGTGGACCGGGAAAGTGAAGATGGAAGGTATGTTATCCTGAGGACAGAAAGGCCTCTTTGGGGTAGTCTGAGCGGCCAGGATTTTCCGGCGATGCGTTTGGCAACTAGGATTAAAAACTTCAGGATCCGATATCTTTCAGAAAAAACTTGGCAAAATCAGTGGAATGAAAAACTTCAGGGCTTTCCTGATATGCTTGAAGTTCTGCTCACCGTATATGATAAAGAAGGAGAAGAAGTTTCATTTTTAACAGCATTTAAGCTCCCTGTAACCGGTTCCCAATAATGAAAAAAAAAGACAGTGAAAAAGGAATGGCTCTTTTACTTGTTTTGATTGTTGTCACGTTGCTGACGGCTATTCTCATGGAGCTTTCATATTCTACGCTGATAGAACAGCGTCTGACCGAAACTTTTCGTGACAGTACAAGAGCATATTTTCTTGCACGTGGTGGTATTACAGCAGGTCAAAAACTGCTCTTATCGGATAATAACGAATATGATGCTCCTACTGAGATTTGGGGCGGAGGGATTATTAACTATCCGGTGGGCGAGGGCTTTGTTACTTTGACT
>JASJGT010000260.1:0-14684 GCA_033791405.1 Desulfuromusa sp. | reverse complement strand
ATTTTTCCGAATATTCTGGCAATTGTTCTTCTCTCTGGATTGATTATGGAATTTGTTCCAATGAGTCGGTTGTCAGAGTTCCTGGGGGGTGGATTTTTCACCGATGGGCTGATCGGTGCGGGAATCGGTTCAATTTCTATTGGTAATCCGGTGGTCAGTTATGTCTTGGGAGGGGAGCTTCTGGATCAGGGGGTCAGTCTGATGGCTGTGACTGCTCTACTGGTCAGTTGGGTGACTGTAGGCAGTATTCAGTTGCCGGCAGAAATCCAGACATTCGGGGCACGCTTTTCTTTGCTACGCAATGGAATTTCCTTTCTCTTTGCTTTGATTATTGCTTTTCTGGTTCTGATAACTATGCAATTGCTGACCGGTTAACTTTGATGGCGTCGCAAAAAGTCCGATCTACAGCGTTGCAGCATTTTTTCAAGACCTTGACATATCATATGTATGCCTTCACCCTTGAAAACCCACTATGCCTTGTAGATCGAAATTTTTGCTTAGCCATCTCATCCGTTTTGCGAGGCCATCAACTTTGATGAAAAAGCCAGTTTCCAACCAACAATCAAAAGGTAAAAAAGAATCGGTTTCCGGTGTTTATCTGTTTCTGCTGATTGTCCTTCTTCTCTATCTGGTTGTTTTTCTAACTGACCCCAGTCGTACCCTTGCCGCTGTACAATTCAGTTTTGAAATGTTGAAAAAATTGCTGCCAATATTGGCGCTGGTGAGTGTTTTCATGTTTTTAAATAACCTTCTGGTCAAGCCAAGCTGGGTAAAAAATCATGTTGGCCATGATTCAGGTTGGAAGGGAATGTTGATTGCCATTATTGGTGGCACTCTCTCCATGGGGCCGATTTATATCTGGTATGGCATTTTGCAGGAATTACAGCAGAAAGGGATGCGAACATCATTGATCGCCTCTTTCCTTTATGCCCGGAGTGTCAAACCTCAGCTATTGCCATTGATGATCTACTATTTCGGCTGGCTCTACGCCCTTGTTCTGGTTGTTTATCTGATTATTTTTTCCGTATTTAACGGTTTATTGACGGAGAAAATGATGGGTTCAGCTAGGGATGACGTTAAATAGAATAGCAAAAAAATGGAGACAGCTCCCTGCCATAACAAACAGATGCCAAATGGCATGGCTGTAGGGAAGTTTCTTCCAGGCATAAAAGATGATCCCAGCGCTATAGGTCAGGCCACCGAGAAGTAATAATTCCAACCCACCTTTGTCAAGAACCGCAAGCATCGGTTTGATGGCAATAATCACAATCCAACTCATCGCCACATAGAAACCAAGAGAAATTCCTGGAAGCCTGCCAAAGGATGTGGTTTTGAGTAGAATTCCTGCTACGGCGATCCCCCAGATAGTGCCAAATAATGACCAACCCCAGGGTCCGCGCAAGTTGACCAGCATAAATGGGGTATAGGTTCCGGCAATCAGGAGATAAATAGCTGAGTGGTCAATCTGTCGAAGAATCCCTTTGATCTTTGGTAGGGGGATGCTGTGGTAGAGGGTCGAGGCGACATATAAGAGAATTAAAGTGCTGCCAAATATACTACAGCTGGCAATATGCCAAGCATCACCGCGTATACTGGCAAAACCGACCAGAACGGCTAAGCCGCCGATTGACAGTAATGCGCCAATCCCGTGGGTAATGCTGTTGGCGATTTCTTCACCAACACTATAAGTTGTTGTTTCTGCCCATTTAGCCATGTTTATTGCTCCTGCATGATCCTAATATAATTTTTGCTGACGTAGTGGATTATGACATGAACGTAAAGGTAAAGGGTGGTGATGTTGTCAGTTTTACGAAACTATTACCTGAATTTGTCGATTTGCAGTAAAAAAATAAAGATAACAAAAAAAGTTATATTTTATTGTTGACAAAGATTACTTATTTAGTTATAAATGAATCATCAACGAATTGTTGTGGCAGGCGAGACGTTGAGAAACAAAAAAAGAAAATCTTTCGAGAAACCTCTCTCAAAATGTTGCCCCGCGACCCCCCTCCTGGTTGCGGGGTTTTTTTGTCTATATCCTTAAACTCTTCCGGCGTATACTCAGCTTTACCATCATGATAAGTCCTGTCCCGATTTCTCTGAAAGCTTGATTTATGGATGTAACACAGCGTAATTATTATGCCTTTCAGTGGCATGCAATCTTTTTCGCATTAGCGGTAACTTTTACTGAGATCAATACCGTCCTCCCCTCGCTGATTGTCAAAGTTGGTGGCGGAACAGTCCAGATTGGTTTGTTGACAGCGATTATGGTGGGGACGCCGATTATCGGTCAACTGTTGTTTGCAAGTTATCTCCATATGCAACCGCGTAAGCGTGGTTTCTTGCTGTTGGGGGTTGGTTTACGGGTGACTGCGCTGGCAACCGTTGCTTTGATCTTGCTTGCAGCAGACACAATATCGCCACAAACTTTAATCAGTTTAGTCTTTGTCTTGATGTTTATTTTTGCCCTTTCAGGTACTTTTGCCGGGGTTTCTTATACCGATATATTGGGAAAATCGTTAGCGGTGGAACAGCGCAATCGATTTTTTGTCAGTCGTCAGGTTTTAACCAGTATGGCCTTTCTGATCTCTGCTCCCGTGTCGCGTTGGGTTCTTGGCTATTATGCGTATCCGTATAATTACGTCTGGATGTTCGGGTTAGCGGCAGGGTTGTTGTTTATCGCTTTTTGGGGATTCTGGGCAATCGACGAACCTGAAATTCAGCCGTCGAGTGAAGCCCATTCTTTTCTGAAGGTGTTACGGGCGATTCCCCAACATTTACGTGATAACCCACCATTGCTGCGCTATATTTTTCTGACGAATTTGACCGGTTTTGGTTTGACTCTTATGCCCTTTTACGTCGTTTATGCCAGTCAACATTATGGTTTAACTGGGGAGCAGGTTGGTAACTATCTGATGGTGCAGATTGCCGGGATGGTTTTGTCAAATTTTATTTGGATCAGAGTTGTTAAGAAATTTGGTTTTCGAGGGGTTGTCCATGGCTGTATTATTTGTGGAGCCCTGCTCCCAATCTTGGTTTTGGCCCTTTCAGGAATGTCTTTAGTGGTTTTTCTGACGGTATTCTTTTTGATGGGAATTGCGATCTCAGCCAGAAAAATTGCCTTTGAGGGGCTGCTGATTGAAATTACTACAAATACAAATCGTGCTCTGCATAAAGGGATCGTCGGGGCTACCAGTTTGACATCAGCCCTCTTTCCGCTGGTTGCTGGTGGGCTGATCCTGTGGGTTGGATATCTTCCAGTATTTTTACTTGTCTCCATTCTCGTTGCCAGTGCCTGGTTTACCGTCTCTGGAATTGTTTCCCCATCTCATGTTTAAGCTGACCAAATCGGGCGGTTTATGTTATATCGATAAAAACCCACTGCGCCTTGGTAGCCAAAATTTTTGCTTAGCCATCGTATCTTTAAAGATTTGTGCAACTTATGTATAAAGATTATTTCGGTCTGAAAGAAGAACCCTTTTCGATTGCTCCTGATCCTCAGTTTCTTTACATGAGTGATCGTCATCGTGAGGCGCTGGCTCATCTGATCTATGGGATGAAGGCAGACAGTGGGTTTGTGCTGCTGACCGGAGAGGTTGGAACCGGTAAAACAACTGTTTGTCGTTGCCTGCTTGGACAGATTCCAGAAAATTCAGAAATTGCTTTCATTCTTAACCCTAAATTGAGCGTGGTTGAATTGCTGGCAACGATCTGTGATGAGTTTGGGATCAGCTATCCGAAAGAGAGTTCGAGCATTAAAGTTTATAACGACCTGATAAATATTTACCTGCTCAATGCGCATAGCCAAGGAAAGAAGACCGTTTTAATTATTGATGAGGCACAGAATTTAAGTGTTGATGTGTTGGAGCAGATTCGTCTGTTGACGAATCTGGAAACTGATAAACGTAAATTACTCCAAGTAATCATGCTTGGTCAGCCAGAACTCAATCGGATGTTGGATCGTTCAGAATTGCGTCAACTGGCGCAGCGAGTCACGGCACGTTATCATCTGGAACCTTTGTCCCGAAATGAAATAGAGAGCTACCTGACCTACCGGTTGGCAGTGGCTGGAGTAGAACGCCCACTGTTTCCGATGCCGACAGTTAACAAGCTCTATCGCTTGAGCGGTGGAGTTCCGCGGGTGATCAATCTGCTCTGTGATCGTGCGTTATTGGGTGCCTACGTGAAAGGGTTAAATGTTGTCAGCCCGGCACTGCTGACAGCGGCTGCTGGTGAAGTTTTCGGAAAAGCTAGCCCTGGACGAGTGGAAAAAGAGGGTTTTGGGCAGTGGTTACTGTTAGCGTTGTTAAGCCTGATACTGGTGGTTGGTATTTATTTTTTGGTGTTAATGGTTAAACAAACTTCCCCGGGAAAAATTGCTGAAACAGAGAAGATAGAAACAATCTCTCTGGATTCTGTGAAATAGCATGATAATGGATAACTAACAATGTCATTTATTCTTGAAGCACTGAAAAAATCGGAAAATAAACACAGAAAAAATAGTGGTCGAAATCCACGGACAATTCATGAACCCATGCCGCGTAAAAATGGCCGGTCGCGTTTCTGGGTATTGGGAATATTGTTGTTACTGGTCAATGCTGCTCTGCTCTTCTCGTTTTTTGGCCGCCCCTGGCAACCGGCGCCAGCGTCACAACCAACACAAGTTATATCAACAGATACTGCTCAGGTAAAAACCAATAAACTTGTATCTGCCCCCCCTCAGACTGTTTCTGCTACAGAGCAAAATAATATTGCTCCAACCCCGCAGAAGATTAAAGAACAACCAGCGGTCAAGGCACTTCCGGTTCCACGGAACGATAAGCAAGTTTACACCTTTGGACAACTGCCGGTTTCAATTCAAAAGAAAATTCCGCCATTACAGATGTCGTTACATGCCTATAATCGAGCCGATGCCAGTTCAAGTATGGTGCAGTTAAATGATCGGATCATGCGCGAAGGGGCTACGGTTACCGATAATATCCGTCTAGAAAAAATTACCGCTGATGGAGTTGTCTTGCGCTATGATGGCTATCTGTTTTTATTGCCTCGGCGTGGGAATTGAGACCGCAGGTTTAGTAACAATTACTTGATCATCTGATTGGGCAGGAACAGAACCAGATCGGGGAAAATTGCCAGCAGAACCACCATCAGAATCATGATAATTAAAAACGGCAGAGTTGATTTGATAATGTAGCTGACCGGTTCGTAGGAAATTCCCTGAATGACAAACAGGCTGAAGCCGACGGGTGGGGTGATCTGTGAGAGTTCCACCATAATAACCAAGTAAATTCCGAACCAGAGGGGATCGAATCCAGCTGCCAGAACAATTGGCAGGACAATCGGCAGTGTCATGACGACGATAGAAATGCCATCCAGAATCATTCCCAATACCAAGTACATCAATCCCAGTACCACCAGTAACAGATAAGGTGACATATTCAGACTGGCAATATAGGTACTGATCCCACGCGCAATCCCGACAAAACCAACCACTTGAGCTAAAAAAGCTGCTCCGGCAATAATCAGACAAATCATGCAGGATGTCTGAACTGCCTGCAATAGGGCTTCACGAAAATTCTGCCATGAGAGATTGCGATAAACCAGAGCCAGAATCAGTGAGCCGAGAACTCCGATTGCTGCCGCCTCTGTCGGTGTCGTAATGCCGAGATATATCCCCCCCAGAACCACCAGGATCAACGATATGACTGGCATTAAATCCTTAAGTGCTTTCAGCTTCTCTGCAAAGGTGTACCTTTCATCAGATGCTGGAACCATTGACGGATTCATTTTTGCTCGAACACCGATATACAGTGAGTAAAAACTAGCCAGAAGCAAGCCGGGGATAATGCCACCGGAGAACAGTTTGCCAATCGAAGTGTCGGATAAAACTCCGTAGATAATCATGATCAGACTCGGTGGGATGAGAAAACCGAGGGTTCCTGCTCCAGCCAGAGAGCCGATTGCCAGGGAACGGTCATAGCCCCGCTTTGATAGATCATCCAGGGTGATTTTTCCGACAGTTGCAGTGGTCGCAGCACTGGAGCCGGAGACAGCAGCAAACAGGGAGCAAGCGACAACATTAATATGCAGTAGCCGACCTGGAATATTGGAGAGCCAAGGAACCAGTCCATTCAATAATTTGGTCGAAATGGAGGTGCGGAACAGGATCTCTCCCATCAAGATGAATAGGGGCAGGGCGGTCAGTGCCCAGGAATTTAAACTGTTCCAGGCTGAATTAGCTAACAACCCGCCGATTTTGTCCCAGACGGAGATGACCGGAGGCAGATTGGTTTTATGCAGCAACATTCCAGTAATGCCGACGGCGAACAGGGAAAAGCCAATCCATAAACCCGACAATAGATAAAGCAAGAGAAAGCCAAATAACACCAGGCTGAGAATCAAGGGGTCGGTGAAGATAGCAGCCTCCGTAAAAAATGGGCAACAAGTTGTAGCTCCAGCAATAAAAATCCAACTGGAATCATAACTTGAGGGATGTAGAGTGGGGTCTCTGAAATTGAGTCAGCAAGAATCTTATAACTGAAAGTGTCCTGAACCATCCACAGGGAATGGTAGAGGACATAGCTGCATAACGCCAGAGCCGCAAGGGTAACAATCAGATCAAGTCCCTGAGCTACTCTTCCCTGCAACCGTTCGGCAATGATGGTGATACGGATATGCGAACCCTCAGCAAAGGTGTAACCCAAACCCATCATGATCACGGTAACCATCAGGTAGCCGCTGTATTCGTCAGAGATCAGAGTCGAAGTGCTGAAAAAAGTGCGCAGAACAATTTCCAGCAGAATCAAGCCGACAATTGACAGCATAGCAAGGGAGGATAGATACGCGCCCAGTTTTGAGCAGGCATCTATCCCCCGGAGCAGTCGTTCCATCAGTCAGTGTACTTTTTCAAAACAGCTTGGACATCTTTGGATGCCTTGGCCTGATATTCGGTGACCAGTTGCTTGGCTGCCAGGTTCATGTCTTTTGACAGTTCTGCAGAGACCTCAGTGACGGCGATGCCGTTTTCCTGGATCACTTTGAGAGAATCAACGTGGCGTTGTTCAGATGCGGCCCATTGGCTGCTTTCAACTTCGATAGCAGCTTTCAGAATCGCCTGTTGCTGATCCTGATCCAGAGTCTTCCAGTAGTCCATGTTGATGGTCAGCATATTTAGCGGGAAGGCGTAGTTGATTGGCTTAAAAGCACCAAGAACTTCCCAAAATTTTCCGTTTTTGGTTGATTCAGCTGAGGTCAGAACCGAATCAATCATTCCGGTACGCAAGGAAGAATAGACTTCACCCCAAGGGAGAGACAGGGGAGAACCACCCAGAATGCGCAGGAATGCAGCACCATTTTTGTCGTAGGTGCGAGTTTTCAAGTTGGCAAGATCAGCTTTGCCATTGACAGTTTTCTTGGTAACCAGTCCACTTGGTGGCCATGGTGCAGCGTAGAGGAATTTCTGATTCCACTTTGTGGCGGCTTTTTCGTAGAGTGGTCTGCTGTCGTTATACAGATCTTTCGCTTTGTCAAAGGTTGGAACCAGGCGGGGTAGGGAACTGAGCCCGAAGACGTGCTCACTACCGGCAACCACACCCATCAAAATATCGGACATGGGAACCTGGGCATCTTTAACGACTTTTAGCAGTTCCGGACCCTTGAAGCCAAGGCTGCCACCGGGATGGACAGTGATATCAACACTGCCGTTGGTGTATTGCTTGACCAGTTCGGCAAAATTTGTTGCTCCCTGGGTGTGGAAACTGGTGGCACCATAACTGGCGTGCAAATCCATTTTGATGTTTGCGGCACTTGCTGGCAATGCAAAAATTAGCAGGATTGCCAATGTTCCTAAAACTTTTTTTAACATTTCTTCCTCCTTCTTTCTGTTGGGGGGTGAATAAAACCCGTGAATTTCGATTCCTATTTCTTTTCAGTTGGCGGGGTTGTTCCGTAACCTCCTCCGCCAGGAGTTTCGATGCGGATGATATCTCCTTTTTTCAACTGTTCTGAAAATTTACCAGGCATTTGCTGTTTTTGGGAATCTCGGTAAATTAAATTATTCCCAACCTTCCCAGGGTTTCCACCAAATAAACCATACGGAGGGAGCATGCGGCGTTCAGAGAGAACCGTCACTTCAGCATTAGAAAGTAACTGGATTTCCCGTACCAGACCATCTCCACCATTGAAGCGTCCTTTGCCCCCGGAATTTTTCCGGATGGAATATTCGGTCACTTGAAAAGGATAACTGTATTCCAGGGCTTCTATTGGCGTATTCAGAGTATTGGTCATATGTGAGTGAACAGCAGATTCTCCGTGATTCCGTGCCGTTCCGCCAACACCACCAGCCAGGGTTTCGTAGTAGGTAAAGGGACGTCCGGTACGCTCATCCATGCCACCAATCGTGGTATTGTTCATGGTTCCCTGTCCCGCGGCCGGGACGATCTCAGGAAGTGCTTTTGCCAAGGCTCCGAGAACCACATCGACGATACGTTGTGAGGTTTCAACATTGCCCCCAGCAACAGCAGCTGGGAAATTGGCATCGATGATGCTCCCTTTGTGAGTCACCACTTTAAGGGGGCGCAGACAACCAGCGTTGGTCGGGATATCTTCTTCGACAAGGGAACGGAATACGTAAAGCACTGCTGAAAGGGTGATGGCATATACCGCGTTGATGCTTCCCCTGACCTGCGGGTCGCAACCGGTAAAGTGCAATAGGGCTTCATCCCCTTCTATTTCCAACCGAACTGCAATTTTAATCTTCTCTTGGCCGACACCGTCACCATCCATGAAATCTTCAAATTCATATTCTCCGTCAGGAATCCTTGCAATGGCGCTGCGAGTGACTTTTTCCGAATAATCATTCAGGCTGCTGGCGTAAAGGTTGACCATCTCCATTCCATATTTTTCGATCAGTTCGCGGCTCCGTTGTGCACCGGTCAAGTTAGCCATGATCTGGGCGGAAAAATCTCCTTCACGCTCCAATGGAGTTCGTACATTGGTGAGGAAAAAATCCATTAGTTTTCGATCGATTTCCCCATTTTCAACGATCTTCAGCGGCGGGATAATGACTCCCTCCTGATAGAGCGAGGTTGACAGCGGCATGGAACCGGCTGTCATTCCCCCTACATCTGAATGGTGTGCCCGGTTGGCAACATAGAAGGATGGTTCCGCTTCGCCGGTATAGACCGGGGCAACCAGGGTGATATCTGGCAAATGGGTGCCGCCTTGGAAGGGGTCGTTTAGCATGACCATGTCACCGTCCTGCATGGAGCAGTTTTCAATGGCCGCCTTGACCGAGAGGGGCATAGAGCCGAGATGCACTGGAATGTGCGCTGCCTGAGCAATCATGTCACCGTTCAAGTCAAAAATTGCACAGGAAAAATCACGCCGTTCCTTGATATTGGGAGAAAATGCGGTTCGATTGAGGGTCACCCCCATCTCTTCAGCAATTGCGGCGAAGCGATTTTTAAAAACCTGCATCAGAATAGGATTAACACTCATAGGAGATCCCTTATTCACTTATGGTGAGGATAATATTACCAAATTCATCCACGCGTGCCGAGGCAAAGGGTGGAATAACAATAGTCGATGAATACTCGATCAGAATCGCCGGACCATCGAACAGGTTGCCGTTGAGCAGTTTTTCCCGGCTGATAATTTTGGTTCGCTCGCTTATACCGTCGAAGACAACATCACGTTCATCCAGAAACGCTTCGGGAACGAGTTTTTCACCGTGGAATGGTAGTCTGGGGAACTCTGGTTTTTCCGGTTTGCCAAGGGCTCGCAGGCGGACATTGACGACTTCAACATCTTTTGTGCGGTTGCAATAGCCATAGGTTTTTTCGTGGAGTAAATGGAATTGTTCACGAAAATCATTCGTAAAAGGGACCATGATTTCGTAAGATTGTCCTTGGTAGCGCATGTCCAGATAGCGTTCCAGCTCAATCCGTTCTGCCGCCACTCCTTCTTCGAGTAAATCTTCTTGTCCGCGGCTGTCCAGCGGATCGAAATGCAACTCCAATGTCTCCTGGACGATTTCATTTTCACTGAGCATTACGGTTTGTGAATAATCCTTGATGACGTCAGACATCAGCATGCCGGTTGCCGAAAGGATTCCCGGATTGCAGGGGATGAACACCTGAGACATATTCAGATCCCGCGCTAGGTAGGCTGCGTGCAGACCACCGGCACCGCCAAATGAGAACAAGGTGAATTCACGCGGATCAAAGCCGCGTTCTACTGAGATCACCTTGATGGCACGTTCCATGGTTGTATTGGCGACGTTTAAAACCCCTTCAGCAAGCTCTGTCGCGGTCAATTTAAGCTGGCTTGCCAGAGTTTCAAAATGGTTATTCAGGGCAGAGGTGTCCAGATCCATTGCCCCGCCAAGAAAATGATCAGGAATCAAGCGCCCGAGAAACAGATTGGCATCAGTGACGGTGATTTCCGTCCCTTTTCCATAGCAGATTGGCCCCGGATCTGCTCCAGCACTTTCTGGCCCCACTTTAAGTGATTCGCCGGCATCAATGCTGGCAATGGAGCCTCCGCCAGCACCAACAGTGTGGATATCAATCATCGGTACCTTGACGGGATAATCGGCAATACTTGATTCCATGGTCAGTGGAAGATTTGTATCAATCAGTGCGACGTCGGTTGAAGTTCCACCCATATCAAATGTGATCAGGCGTGGAAACCCAGCCAATTTCCCCAGTTCAAAAGCTCCTACAGCTCCACCGGCTGGGCCGGAGAGAATGGTACGCACCGATTCGCGCATGGCGGTTTCAGCGGATATACTGCCACCGTTGGACTGCATGATACGGAATGGTTGCTCACCGATCCGCTCACTTAAATAAGTGATGTAGCGGCGCATTTTAGGGGAGACATAGGCGTTAATAACGGTGGTGGACGTTCGCTCGTACTCACGAAATTCCGAAAGGGTTTCGTGGGACAGTGAGATGGGAATACCCAGTCTGGAAAGAACTTTACGAACTTTTCGCTCATGTTCCGGGTTGGTGAATGAGAAGAGGAATGACACTGCAATCGATTCAACCTGTGCCGCAGTCAGTGGTTCAAAAAGCTTTTCGATGTCAGCTTCGGTCAGCTCTTCAATAATCTCCCCGGCTTGATTCACGCGGCCTGGTAAACCGAAACGAAGTTCGCGTGGAATCAACGGTGGGTTTTTTCGGTAGAAGAAATTATAGAGTTCGCCGCGATTTTGCCGGGCGATTTCGATCACATCCTCAAAATTCTGGTTTGTTACCAGGGCAGTCAAGGCGCCCCGTTTTTCCAGAATTGCGTTGGTGGCAACAGTGGAACCGTGAACTAGGGTGTAATTGCGGTCGGCTGCTATATGTTGAATTCCCGCAAGTACTGCCTCAGCTGGATTAGTTGGGGTTGAAAGGAGTTTATATTCACCCCACTGGTCGCCATCTTTCCAGATAAAATCGGTAAAAGTTCCACCGGTATCGACACCGATTGTAAGCATGTAGTCCTCCACCTTAGATCAAACTGCGAATCTGGTTTAACCCTTCTTCGTCGTGAAATCTGTTATAGGTCACAATTTTCGGGATATGCTGAAACAGCTCTTCGTTCTCCCGATAGGTCTGTTTAAACGTCAATAAAATCTGGGTTTTCTGTATCAATATTGGATTGTTCAGGATCTCACTCAGGGTGTAGATTCTGAAATTGGTAAAATCTTTCACTATATGTGGATAGGTCTGTTCTATCCGTTCACGAATATGTTCCGAAATAACTGCCAGGCTGATCTGTGTATCCCGTGGGATCAATGCAAAATTGAGCAATTGTTCCATTGGAGGGGTGATCCGCAAAGGAATTAATGGACAATTTATTCCCGCATCGCGGAGCTTTTTTTCACAGAAAAAAGTCGTGATGATCAGGTCGGCTTTTAGCTGTCCGGTTTGGAGTTGTTCGATCACATCATCAATGTAACGTGGCGTGATTGGTACCCCGAGGGCAAGTTCCAGTTCATGCTTGCCGATTTCCAGCTCAGAGTAATTTTTTTCAGTGTAGATGATCCGACCGTCGCCGCTTGAGTATTCCGCAAGCGCGCCCATCAGCAGAGCAATCAGTTCATTGGCAGAAAATCCGACCAGATCCAAGGACTGGAGTTGGGTGATGACTTTCTGTTTGGCGTTGCGATAGGCGTCAATCTGTTCCGGGGCAAAACTTTTGATAATGCGACTGCCTGATTTACGTTTGGTCTCAATATATTCCTGTTGCGCTAAAAAGCCGTAGACAGTTTTGATGGTATTGATATTGACCTGGTTGAGCTGGGCGGCCTCTTCGGTCAATGGGAGCTGAGTGAATTCTGCGCCAACCATCTTGTCAATCAGTTCAAAATACAACCGTTTGTTTTTGGTCAAAAACAGATCAGGATGAGTGTCCATTTTTCTCATGAGAAGATTAGCTCACAGGATGTGATAGTGGTGCAAGGAAAAAGCTATTTTTTTGTTTTAAATAGTGAATAAATTTCACATAAAATAGTTCTTTGGTTTTTTTGTTGAATGATAAATCTAATAATATAGTTTTATAAGGTCGAATAAATTCTCTACGGGGCTTGCCTGCAAAAGTTTTTTCTTGCCCGAGTATGTTCAGCGTGTTAACAGAGCAAGATTTTTTTAGCGAGGTAACTTATGATTCATCTGACCGATATTACTAAACAGCACGGCAATCGGGTGTTGTTCAAAAATGCGGGATTTCAGATTCTTCCCGGGAGTCGAACCGGGCTGGTTGGTCCAAATGGTGCGGGGAAATCGACTATATTTCGCCTGATCACCGGTGAAGAGGGCCTTGATGGAGGAGAAATCTCCTGCGCAAAAAAGACCGTGATCGGTTATTTTTCTCAGGATGTTGGGGATATGTCAGGGCGCAGTGCTTTGGAAGAGGTGGTAGCGGCTTCTGAAGCAACCGTGGCACTCGGGGAACAGATTCGGAAAATGGAAGCACAGATGTGTAATCCATTAGCGGATGATGAGATGACTCAGTTGCTGGAACGTTATGGCAATGTACAACAGGAATTTGAACATCGTGGCGGCTATGATCTGGAATCGCGTGCTCAGACTGTTTTGACTGGCCTTGGTATTGGACCAGAGGATTATGACCGTCCGGTTGAGAGTTTCAGTGGTGGTTGGAAGATGCGGATTGCTCTAGCGCAGATTCTAACCCTGAACCCTGATGTTCTGCTCCTTGATGAGCCGACCAACCACCTTGATGTCGAGTCGATTATCTGGCTGGAAAACTGGTTGGTAGACGAATATAAAGGAGCCTTGGTCATGACCAGCCACGACCGGGATTTTATGAATCGCCTGGTGTCCAAGATTGTTGAGGTTGGTAACGGAATGATTACCAGTTACGCTGGAAACTACGATTTTTACCTGCGCGAGCGTGAAGTGCGGCGTGAACAGTTAGTTGCGAGCCATAAACGTCAGCAGGAAATGCTCGCCAAGGAGGAGGACTTCATCGCCCGGTTTGCCGCTCGCGCTTCCCATGCGGCTCAGGTTCAGTCGCGGGTGAAAAAATTGGAAAAAATAGCAAGAATTGAGCTCCCACCTGAACAGAAAACAGTCAAATTCGAGTTTTCCAAACCGCCGCGGAGCGGTGATAATGTTATCGCCATCCAATCATTGGCAAAAAACTGGCAAATCGATGGTGGAGTTGATAAACCGGTTTTCTCAGGGATTTCGGGAATGGTCAGACGTGGTGACAAGATTGCTGTGGTCGGGATCAACGGAGCAGGAAAATCCACCTTTCTCAAGACTCTCTCTGGGCAGACTGAGCCGAGTGAAGGTACGGTCACAATAGGTGCCAACGTGTTTTCCGGTTATTTCAGCCAACATTCCATGGAGCTGCTTAACCCGAAAAGGACAGTTTTTGAAACGGTACAGGATGCCCTGCCACAGCAGACAATCGGCGTGTTACACAACCTTTGTGCAGCATTTTTGTTTCAGGGGGACGATGTTGACAAGAGGGTCGACAAGCTTTCCGGCGGGGAGAAGTCGCGACTGGTGCTGGCAACCCTGCTTGGTCGACCGCTTAACTTGTTGATTCTGGACGAACCAACCAACCATTTGGATATTCAGTCACGCGAGGTTCTGCTGGAAGCGTTACGGAATTTTACTGGAACCCTGCTGTTGGTCAGCCACGACCGGCACTTTCTCCGGTCACTGGTCAATCGGGTATTTGAAATTGACCACGGAGAAATGAATTCCTATGAAGGTGATTATGAATACTATCTGCAGAAAACCGGCTACGGGCATCAAGTTTTATGATGGTCAGCCTCCTATCTTGTTCCGTCAAGTTATTCATCGTCCGGACGGCCAAACTTTTTAGCTGACATAGAAAGGATGTAAATAGCACCGCAGAGTAAAACAACAGCACCTGAGAGGCTTAGTAATAAATAAATGTGAAAGGTATCGGACACTTTTTGTACGTCAATGACCAAGTGTCGTGCGAGTGCAGTTATCGCTACAAAAATTAAGAATTCCACCGGTAAACGTTTTGTTTTGAAATAGACACCAACCATCGCCCCCAATTCAAGGTAGATAAAAAGTAATAAAATATCTTTCAGGGCTGCATGCCCTGCCCCTATTATCTGTACATATTCATATCCCGCTGACCAGATGATGGTAATCAGGATAATAAACAGAGCCAGGTAATGGAAGGCATCG
>JASJGT010000259.1:0-6932 GCA_033791405.1 Desulfuromusa sp. | reverse complement strand
GTCAACTGAATACTCTTCACCATGGATTGCTGATGGCATAGAGAGCTGAACTTTACTCCCCTCAGGATCAAGTATCGCTTTTATGCTGCCACCCAACATATTGGCCAGTTCACCAACGGCATCGCAGACATCCTCATCGATATCTTCTACATCCATCCCAAGAAAGGCTGTAGTGATAGCGAAAGCAGCTTTGTTGGGCAGATGAATTGCAAGCATCCCTTTGGTTGTCCCAGTCAGACCAATAATTCCAGAGATACTGTTGATTAACTTACTATCAGCCCGTTTAAATGGCTCCCCAGGGGTGACATCCAACATCACCATGTTGGAAAAAATCTCCTGGGTCGCATCGGCTATGTCTTGAGCGTACTTCACATAGGACTCCTTTAAGCGACTGGAGGAGTCGTTAATTTATGACCCCTCCAACAAAATAACTTCAGCGTTTCAGCGAGGATTAGAGTAGTGGTCCCAGGGTTGCGTTGATCAAATCGGGGGTGAATGGTTTTTTAATTGCCCCTTTGGCTCCGTATGATTTTGCCTCATTGATAATATCGGCACCGGTTTCGGTGGAAATCATGATCACCGGGATATCTTTAATGGCATCATCCTCTGATTTAGCTTTGAGAAACTCCAAACCGGTCATATTTGGCATGTTGATATCACTGAGAACCACATCAACTTTGTTACTAGCCAAAACATCCAGCGCTTCCTGGCCATCACCAGCTTCAAGAATCTGATCAAAATCGATTCCTGCCTGGCGGAGTGAGCGAGAAACAATTTTACGCATAGTGTTGGAATCATCGACAATCAAGACTGTTTTACCCATTTTATATGCTCCTTTGTTTAGAGGTAATCGGTGTTTATGCTAAGAAAAGTAAGAGTATAATTTAGTCGTCTTTTAAGGCGATCAAAGAGGCTCCAGAGGCAAAAATTTGCAGAGCATCTTCTCCATCTGTCATCAGTTTCCAGACGATCGTATTTGCATCGATTTCTGGCAGCTCTCCCTCGCCAAGTTCAGGTAGCCCCATTTTATATTCCTGGTCACCTTCAAAGAGGTTGGTCAGGAACAATCCGACAATGGTGTTGAGTAATTCATTCAGAGTATCGTCCAACTGTGCCTGGGTTATTTCGTCATCATCAATGCCGAAGATATTCCCGGTCAACTTTTTCATCAGGGTTTTTGACATGGCAAGGCGGATCTCAGCCTGCACCGGGTTGTTAACCAATAACCTGTTCCAGCCTAGATCCTCGGCGGGGATTTCATAGGAGCGATCAAAGTGTTCCCTCACTTCCATGAAAATCATATTTTCAAGGGTGTGACTCACCGCAGTGATCATCGCCTGGTAGAGGGGGTTGTGCTTTATCATAAAATATCTCCTTGATAACTCTAGGTGTTACTTGTCAAGAAAATCGGCCAGAGCGTCTATCATCATCGGTGGCGAAACCGGCTTGTTGAGAACTCGATGAACTCCCAGTTCTAATAACTGCGCTTCTTTGGCCGGATTGCCGGCACTGGTAATCACAATGACCGGTAAATCCGCAAGCTTTGGGCTCGCTTTAACCCATTTGATCAGAGTTTCTCCATCCATAACTGGCATGTTTAAATCGGTTAACAGGAGATCAACCTCTTGTGCTTTGGCTGCAGCTAAAGCCTCCTTACCGTGCTCTGCTTCAATCATTTCGACATCCCCCAAGCCGATAATCTGTAAACAGCGTATGATAAACATCCGGGCAGTTGTCGAGTCATCCGCGATAATGATCCGTTTCATCAGTTCTCTTCTCCCGTGCCTGTCAGTGAACTTTCCAGTTTCTCAAATTCTATATCGACATTGAGCATAATCGTTGCGAGTGTTGTGGCGCCGATTTTTATGTAGTCGGTGTATTGCTGGTCAAGTTTGTAGCGCATACTGTCAGATCCGGTGCCAAAGCCACCCATCATGGCGATGTTGTCACCGAGATGAACGGCATAGACCAATGTTCGGTATTCTTCACTTGCGTTAGCTGGTTCATGGTGATGGAGAATAACCTCAGCCAGTTCATCTGGGAGCTGCCATTCCTTAGCCAGTTCGTAACCAGCTTGGGTGTGGTCAAATCCTACCAACTTCTCTTCAGCATCGAGATAATCAAGACCCTCTTCGGTTGTGATCATCTCAACTGCATCGGCTACCGATCCTTGTAAATAATCAGAAATCAGTGATTTGCCGATGTCATGGAGTAGCCCGGCGGTAAAAGCCAGTTCAGAATTGATATCAGCGCCACTTTGAGTCACAACCTCACGCGAAGCAATTGCGGTACGTAAATCATGTTTCCATAGATCACCGCCCGCAGATTCATAACCGGAAAGTTCCTTTTCAAACAACTTGCCAGCACAATCACCAATGGCGATGCCGACGATAATGCGCTCACCCAGGTAGGAAATTGCCCGGTCAATAGAAGTAATCGTGTTGACGAGTCCAAAAGCTGCTGAGTTGACAGTTTTAAGCACTCGTGCGGTCAGATTGGCATCATTTCTGACCAAATTGACGACGTCAACAAGATCGTGATCCGCTTGAGATGTAAGCTGGAGCAGCTGGCTGGCACTCGGTGAAAGCATCGGTACCGATTTAACGATCTTCTGCAGCTCTTCCTGACTGATTTGTTTTGTCATTACGAACTCCTAAATCTGTGAGATGGCTAAGCAAAAACTTTGTCCTGCAAGACGTAGTGTTTTTTCAGGGGTGAAGACATATATCGGGTATGTCGAGATCCTGAAAAAATGCTGCAACGCCGTAGGGCGGACTTTTTGCGACGCCATCAAAGCTGCCAGTTTGGTTTTCCGGGTGAGCTGAGCGTTATTTGCCCGGCTGAAACGGAGATAACAACCGTTCGGCTGTAGTTTTTCCCCAGATCTTCAGCAACAGCACCCATGCCGTAAGACCAGAGAATTTTTTTGATCGCCAGAGCATTCCGTTTGCCAATCTGGAAGGTGTCATTCGTGTCCATGACATTCGCCCCACCACAAAGTTTGACGACCATCCCTTTACCTTGTTTGTCGCAACCGAATTTTGTCATTTGCTGCAATAGTGCTGGAATTGCAGTATCAGCAAAATAACCGGGTTTTTCGCTCGCTCTTGCCTTGTTAATTGATGAGTCAGGGAGGGCGATATGTGCCATCCCGACGGTTCTGGTTTTGGGGTCAAGAAAAATTACAGAAACGCAGGATCCCAGTGCGAAGGTTTTTACATCATCACCTGGGGAGTTTGATGCGCCGTAATCGCCAACGCCCAATACAATTTGCCCCATTTATTTTTTCTCCGTAAGTAAACTTAACAGTGATGTCGAAATTTTATCCAGGGGTACCAATTGTTCCGCTCCCCCTTTTTCGTAGGCAACCCTGGGCATTCCGAAAACGACCGATGACGCTTCATCTTGGGAGATACAACGGGCACCCGCTTGTTTCATTGCTAACATTCCTTCAGCACCGTCCTGACCCATTCCGGTCAGCATGGCAGCGACAGCATTAGCTCCCACATGTTTTGCCATTGAGTGCATCATTACATCGACAGAAGGGCAGTGGCCGCTGACTTTTTCTTCATTCCCAAGATGGACTTGATAAAATCCACCGGAGCGAACAACTTCAAGCTGCTTGCCACCCGGGGCAATTAGAATCAGACCGCTACGCACTCGGTCGCCATGCTCAGCTTCTTTAACTTGCATCAGGCAAAGCTGGTTTAGGCGGTCAGAAAACATTTTGGTGAACCCCGCCGGCATATGTTGGACGATGACAGTGCCAGAGGTCGTCGCGGGAAATGTCTCTATCACCCGCCGGATTGCTTCGGTGCCACCCGTTGAAGCTCCGATGGCAATAATCTTATCGGTTGATTCTGCCAGTGCTGTAGATGTCTTTGCGGCACTTTGAGCCGAAGCAACTGGGCGTTTTCCCTTCCAGTGTGAAACGTTTGCCGTCGAGGCAATTTTTACTTTGGAGCGTAGCTCCATCAGCATGGCATTGAGCCCAGCAGCGACATTGCTGGTTGGTTTGGCGACAAAATCGACGGCTCCCGCCTCCAGTGCTTCCATGGTGATCTGTTTGCCACGCTGGGTCAGAGAGCTGACCATAACGATTGGAATTGGGTGCTGCGGCATCAATTTCCGGAGAAAGGCCACCCCATCCATGCGTGGCATTTCTACATCCAGAGTCATAACGTCCGGTTGGAGTTGAACAATCTTATCTCTGGCAATGTAGGGATCGGGGGCAGTTCCAACCACTTCAATACCTGGATCCATCGATAAACCCTGACTGAGAATGTTTCGCACCAAGGCAGAGTCATCAACGATAAGAACACGGATAGCTCGTGCCATCAGAGTTCTCCTTTCTGGTAAAGCGCCGGCATCAAGTAGCGGTAGAGGGTTTGGCTGCGTCCCAGAGTCTCTGAGTGGCCGATAAAGAGATACCCATCAGCTTCAGTATGTTGATGATAGCGGCTGACCAGGGCTTCGCGGGTGGTCTGATCAAAGTAGATCATGACGTTGCGGCAGAAAATCATCTGAAACGGTTTTTTAAATGGAAAAGTAGTATTCATCAGGTTGAAACGTCTAAAAGTTGTCTCCTCTTTTACTTTATCGACAACAGCCATTTCATCTTGACCTGCTGCAGTGAAATATTTTTTGCGTAAAGGTTCCGGAAGCTGCATGACTCGATCCGTTGCGTAAGTGCCATGACGGGCGATGGTCAGGGCTTTATCCGAAATATCGGTTGCCAGAATTCCGGCATCCCAGGAACTATAGTCAGCACCCAGATATTCCATCATCAGCATCAGCAGGGTGTAGGGTTCTTCTCCGCTTGAGCAGCCCGCACACCAAATGCGCAGATCCTTGCGATTCTGTTTTTTCAGTTTGTCAATGACAGCGGGTAAAGCTGTTTGTGAGAAATAGTCAAAATGATCTTTCTCCCGGTTGAAATAGGTATGGTTGGTTGAAATCAGATCAACCAGCTCACTTAATCCTGCTTCAGTTTTATCGTTATCGAGATAATCGAAATAGGCAGAAAATGTTGGCAGGTTCATCTGCCGTATTAATTTTTGCAGACGCCCAACCAACAGCGAGCGTTTTTGTTCGGTCAGATTAATCCCAAATCGCTGATAGATCAGATCCCGCAGCTGGGTAAATTCCGTATCGGACATAGCCATCAGTCCGTTGCTCTGTTGTTGGTTGGCGGTCAATGTCATTGTCTCTTCTGGCTTTCCTATTGCTCTTCCAGATTTTCGACCAATTCTTGCATTTCACCACTGAAGAGTAACTTGTGGACATCAAGCAGAATTTTGACATCGGTATTAATCTTTCCCATCCCCTGAATGTAGCTGTCCTCATTGTTTTTATGGATTTTTGGCGCTGGTTCAACATTCTTTTCAGGAATGTCTGCGACTTCACTGACTTCATCAACAACCAGACCAACTTCAGTGCTGTCAATATTGACAACAATGATACAGGTACGATCATCATAGTCGCGGGCTTCTATGCCAAAACGGGCACGAACATCCATGATGGGAACAACTTTGCCGCGCAGATTAATAACGCCACGGATAAATGCGGGCATATCGGGGACATCAGTAATGTTTTGAATTCCAATAATTTCAATGACATACTGGATTTCAATTCCGTAATCTTCACCGGCAAGATGGAAGGTCAGGTACTTGTCCTTCTGGGTATCTTCAGTGTCAAAATTAGTCATGGTTGTCTCTTCAGCCATGCAGTCCTCCTTTAAATAACTTCTTTTGTATTTTCATATTTATTTTTTTTGCTCTCAGCTGAATCAACCAGCGTGCCGACATCAAGAATCAGACAGACACCACCATCACCAAGAATGGTGCAACCGGAAACGCCAGGGACATTGCCGATGAAGTCGGATAGCCCTTTGATAACCGTTTGTTGTTGTCCAAGAATTTCGTCAATAAACAGGCAAAACCGGTTTTCCTGAGATTCCAGAACAATCAGAATGCCATCGGCCAGATCATGGGAGTCGGGCTTTTTACCCAGGATCTCATGCAGCCTGACAATCGGAAGAAAGTTTTCCCGCACTTGTGCCAATTCATCACCATCCGGGGTGATGGTGATTTGATCCATGACTGGACGGAAAGCTTCCAACATTGATAAAGTTGGGACAATGCAAGAGGCCGTTCCGACCCGCACAATCATACCGTCGATAATCGCCAGGGTCAGTGGAATTCGCAGAACAATCTTGCTGCCTTGCCCCGGCGTGCTGTAAACATCAATTTTACCCTTAATTTTTTCCAGATTTTTCTTAACCACATCCATACCGACACCACGACCAGAGATATCAGTAATTGCGGCTGCGGTGGAAAAGCCGGGGGCAAAGATCAAGTTATTAATCTGCTTATCGGTCATGTCTGAGCCGTCACCCTCAATCAGCCCATTATTGATGGCTTTTTCGAGGATTCTTTCTTTATTCAAGCCGCGACCATCGTCTTCAATTGTCACCCAGACTTCACCTTCTTCATGGCGGGCAGAAAGCTTGACGATTCCTTTTTCTCCTTTTCCGGCGGCCAGACGCTCATCTGGTGGTTCCAGACCATGATCCATTGAATTGCGCAGCAGGTGAACCAGCGGATCAGTAATCGTTTCTATGACGGTTTTATCCATCTCGGTTTCTTCACCAATCAGTTCTAATTCAACTTTTTTCCCTGCCTTAACCGAAAGATCATGAACCAGGCGGATCATGCGGCGGAACAATCCAGAGACAGGAATCATCCGGATGGTCATTGCCATTTCCTGCAGCTCCCGCACCAGTTTTGACATGTGCTGGCCAGCCTTGTTGAAATTTTCCAGTTCCAACCCTTTTAGATCAGGGTTGTGAATCAACATGTTTTCAGCAATAACCAGCTCACCAATCAGATTGATCAAGCTGTCCAGCTTCCCCAGTTCAACTCGGATATCCT
>JASJGT010000258.1:0-12991 GCA_033791405.1 Desulfuromusa sp. | reverse complement strand
ATCAAGAAGTTGATCGTAACTGAAGGCCTCTGATCCGCAGCACTGATAGGTTTTGGTGGAAGTTTCCGGTTTGTCCAGAGCGGTCACAAAACCTGTCGCAACATCTATGACACTGACGGGTTGCAGTTGATACTGTCCATCTCCCATCACCGGAACGACCGGCAGGTATCTGATCAATTGCGCCAACATGTTGATAAATTGATCCTCTGACCCATAAATCAGTGACGGGCGAAAAATGGTCCAATCCAGGTTGGATTGGCGCACCATCTCCTCCGCGACCCATTTCGTTTTGTGGTAGTCGGTAACGCTATTTTCCCGGGTGCCATTGGCACTCATCTGCAGATAGCGCTTGACCCCCTGCTCTTCTGCGGCTTGCAGCATATTCTCAGTCGATTCAGCATGTAACTTTTTAAAAGTAATTCCCTTTCCGGGAAACTCTCGAATGATGCCGACCAGATGAATCACCGCATCACAGCCGGAGAGCTGATCACGCAAGGTTGCAGGGTGGGTGGTGTCACCCAGAACAGTTTCGATTCCGTTGAAATTGTTAAGGGAATCGGCCGTTCTAACCAGAGCACGAACCGAATGGTTTGCCGCAAGTAATTGCTGAATAATTTCCCGACCAACAAAGCCACTTCCACCGGTGATAAAAACTTTCATCATTGCTCCTTGTGAAAAGGCTTTTTGGTTATCCTCTTCGGTTCAGGCACTATTCCTGAAGAAGATTTTCTCCTTCCCCCCTTGATGGGGGGGGAATAGTGAGTTAACTTGAACGAAGTGCTTAACCAGAACAGCCTTTTTTTGTGTCAACTTGCTTAAATATACCACATGATAACGTAATAACATCTGTTTCGATAGTTGATCTGATATATCGACGTTTTTCCGACAAATAAATGGAAAATAATGACGTTAGGGCGGCTTTAGAATACAAAAAAGGTTGTATTTAAGGGTTGTTCAGAATGAGTGTTTAGGCTATAGTTCGGCCGTTTAACGGCCGGAGACGCAGAGATCTGTTTCCAACAGATGGTCAAATTGTTAGGTTCTTGTGTTTTATTAGATAGATAACATCAACAAAACAGAAATGGGGAAACGCAGATGAGTGATGTGACCGCAGCAGGATTGGGATTGAAGAGCGTTGGTAAGGTTTATCATAACCTTGGTTATGATGAGTTGTTTGAACATGAAACCAAAAACAATGAGGGGGCGCTTTCGGGTAACGGAACCATGATGGTTGATACCGGTAAATTTACCGGACGTTCCCCCAAGGATAAGTATTTTGTTCAGCAGGATCCCTCCCAGGGGAATATTGCCTGGGGTAATATCAATCAGCCTGTATCCGAAGCTATTTTTGATGAACTGCACGCTGAAGTGATCGATTATCTGTCAGGCAAAGATGTTTACGTTGCCGATGGTTTTACCGGTGCGAACCCGCAAACGACGCGCAAGATCCGTTTTGTTACCGAAATCGCCTGGCAGTCCCATTTTATCAAGAACATGTTCATCCGTCCTGACGAAGCTCAGCTGGAGGGTTTTTCCCCCGATTTCACCGTTTATAATGCTGCCAGCATCAGCAATAAGAACTGGGAAAAACATGGTTTGAACTCTGAGGTTTTTGTCATTTTCAATATTGAGAAGAGTGTCGCAATTATTGGTGGTTCCTGGTACGGCGGTGAAATGAAAAAAGGGATCTTCACCATGATGAACTACTGGATGCCGCTGGAAAAAATTCTTTCCATGCACTGTAGTGCTAATGTCGGCAAGGGAGGTGATGTCTGCCTGTTCTTCGGCCTTTCGGGAACCGGGAAAACTACCCTGTCGACCGATGCCAAACGTAAATTGATTGGTGATGATGAGCACGGCTGGGATGCTGATGGCATCTTTAACTTTGAAGGTGGCTGCTACGCAAAAACCATCGATCTGTCACCTGAGAGCGAGCCGGAGATTTTTAACGCGATCAAGCGTGATGCCCTGCTGGAAAACGTGGTCTACAACGAAGATGGGATCATCGATTACACAGATAGCTCCAAGACTGAAAACACCCGGGTTTCTTACCCGATCGACCATATTGAAAACCACGAACCAACCCTCATGGCGGGTCACCCGGAAAATATTATTTTCCTCACCTGCGATGCTTTTGGTGTCCTTCCCCCTGTCTCCAAGCTGAGTAAAGAGCAGGCAATGTATTACTTCCTTTCCGGTTACACCGCTAAAGTCGCTGGAACCGAGCGTGGGATAACCGAGCCTCAAGCCGCTTTCTCTGCTTGTTTCGGTGAGGCCTTTTTGCCGCTTCATCCGACGGCCTATGCCAAATTACTGGGTGAAAAGATGGATAAATACAATGTTAATGCCTATCTTGTTAACACTGGCTGGGCTGGCGGCGGTTACGGGGTTGGCAAGCGGATGAGCATCAAAGCGACACGCGCTTGCATTAATGCAATTCTGGATGGAAGTATCAAAAATTGCGAGTTCGAAAAAACTCGGTTTTTTAAGTTGAATATTCCAAAAGAACTGGCTGGAGTTGAGACTCAGTTGTTGAATCCGCGTAATGCGTGGCCAGATAAGGAGAACTTCGATCAAACCGCCAACAAACTGGCTGGAATGTTCGTGAACAATTTTAAGAAATATATCACTGATAATGATGATTTTGATTTTACCCAAGCGGGGCCGAAGGTTTAATCGAATAAAAAGGAACGATTTGTCGTTTCAGAGTCAGAATTAAGAAAAATTTGAGCGGTCAGCCTGTGCTGACCGCTTTTTTTGTCTCATTTGCTTCTCTTCTCTTGACATAAAGTGAGAAAAAAATAATAATTAACATGTGAAAATTAACGCTAGGTAAATTTTATGTTGGTTAATAAAAATAACAGATTGGACGAGTTCGGTTTGATCGCTTGGATTCAAGAGCGAGCTGGTTCTGGAAACCACCTTTCTCTGGGAATCGGTGACGATTGTTCAGTCCAACCGCAACAGGCAGGTCAGGATCTGTTGACCAGTACCGATCTGTTGATCGAGGGGGTGCACTTCAAACGGGAGTGGACCAATTTGTTTGACCTGGGGCGTAAGTCGGCTGCGGTCAATATCAGTGATATCGCAGCCATGGGGGGAACTCCGCAATCTTTGTTTCTAGGAATTGGTCGACCAAAAGAGCTCAGTGATGGGGAGATTGAACAGTTCTTGTCGGGATTTCTGGAAGAAGTAAAGATTCACGGTGCGGTTCTGGCGGGTGGAGATACCTGCTCTTCTCCAGGTCCACTGATGATTTCGGTCACCGTTCAGGGAACGGTTATAACAGACGAAGCTATCTGTCGTCAGGGTGCTAGCTATGGAGATGCCATCTATGTTTCCGGTACTCTGGGCGATAGTGCTCTTGCCCTTCATCTGCTGCAGAATGGTCAGCAACCAGAAAATTTTTTAGCGGAGAGATTTCACACCCCAACGCCACGAGTTGCTCTGGGTCAGGTATTGTCAAAGCGACAATTAGCAACAGCAATGCTCGATGTGTCCGATGGGCTATTTGCTGATCTTGGACATATTTTGGCATCTACAGGAGTTGGGGCAGATCTTGAAATGTCTAATATCCCCCTTTCTGGGTCGTTTAGGATGGTTTTGGATGGAAATTCAGAACTGATTGATCTGGCTCTCGCCGGAGGGGAAGATTACGAGTTAGTTTTTACTTCCCCCTTGAAAGACCTGGATACGCAGATCGACAAAAGTCATGTTGTGACGCAGATCGGCATTATCAGCCTGGAAGCGGGACTACGGATCCACCAAAAAAATGGCGACATTTATCAATGTCAAAGAGGTGGATTTGACCATTTTACCTGATACCAATGGAGCGTTATCTGCCACCATTTCCGATCTGTGTCAGGGAGTTGAACCATCAGAGGAAGCAACAGTACAGGTTTCTACTCCATGTGTGGGGAGTGATCTTGACGACACGGTTTATCAGCAGATAACTGAAATTTTACGGGAACAGCAGAACTTCCATTTGGAAGGCTACAAAACGTTGTGTATAAAGCGGCGTATGGCGGCGCGGATCAGGTCGACCGGCTACAAGGATCCAACGGCGTACGTTGCACTGTTGCAGGAAAATATTCGCGAACAAGAACATTTGTTGGCCGCATTGAGTGTTCATGTGTCCCACTTTTTTCGCAATCAAAGTGTCTTTCATGTGCTCGATAAACAGATACTCCCGGAATTGCTGGAAAGTTCGCGCCATAATAAAAGTAAGCTGAGAATTTGGAGTATTGGTTGTGCAAATGGTGAGGAGCCTTATTCCCTTGCTTTACTCTGTCAAAAACAGCAACTCAAAGGGGATTTACTCTCAATTATTGGAACAGATCTGAGTCCGGAGGCTCTAACACGAGCAAAGCGGGGGATTTTTCCTGCTGAGCGGGTGCAGAATGTTCCGAGTGCGATGCTTGCAGATTTTTTTATCAGCAGTGGCCAGCAGTACCAGGTGATTGAGCAGATTCGAGAAAGAGTTCAATTTTTTCGCCATGATATTCTGACCGATCAACCTTTTTACCGGGCGAATTTGGTTCTGTGTCGAAACCTGTTAATTTATTTTTCCCGCGAGCAACAGCAACAAATTGTGGAAATTCTTGCTGCAGCATTGCTACCGGGGGGCTATCTGGTTTTGGGAAGAGCTGAAACCATGGCTTCGGCCTGCCGTAAAATGTTTGTTTGTATTGATCCCGCGGAAAGAATCTACCAGCGGGTCGGGATGAAAGAAGTTTGTAATGCAGTGTAAAATATCGATTTTATATTAAATATTTACCCCTTATCCGGCCATCTTTTCCTTCAGGGAGAGGGCGCGGAAGGAGCAGAAAATGCGTGTTGAAATCAGTTACAAATTTGTCGTCGGGTTTATTATTGTTGTCGCTTCTGTGGTTCTAATGAATCTGTTGGTCCCACAAATGAAGATCCCGGAATGGACTCATCAATGGATTACTATCATTGGGGCTCTGCTGGTCGGGTTAATTTTTGGCTGGATATTTTCCAAGGCATTTACGGCAAATTTCAAGATTTTAAATAAAGGGGCAGAGCGGCTGAGTGATGGCGATCTCAGTAAAAATGTGCGTCTGCGCAAGGGGTTGTTTTCTGATGAAACCGAGGATCTCTCCAACTCTTTGAATCTGGTGGTTGCAAGTTTACGCAATCTGGTTGGGCAGATTCGGACCAGTTCCCTTGATGTCAACGAGTTATCGCTATCCCAGGCGACAACCGCTGAAGAGATGACAGCTACCGCTCATGAGGTGGCAGGATCAATTGAACAGATCAGCCGGGGGGCAGAAACTCAGGCTGAAATGGTTGAGCGTGCCTCTAAAGTTATCCGGGAAATGGCAGAACAAATCGATCTGGTTGCTTCTTCAGCAGGTGATCTTTCCCTGACAGCAGAAGAAACCACGCTTTCAGCTCGTCAGGGTGAGGGGATGACAACGACTGCACTGGCAAATTTGAAGCAGGTGCTTAGCCAGATCGAAGAGAGTGGTGGCATGTTTGTCTCTTTTAGTGAGCAGGTGCAAAAAATTGGGACAATCATCGATGTCATCA
This sequence comes from Desulfuromusa sp., assembly GCA_033791405.1. Classification (GTDB taxonomy): domain Bacteria; phylum Desulfobacterota; class Desulfuromonadia; order Desulfuromonadales; family Geopsychrobacteraceae; genus Desulfuromusa. The sequence continues at coordinate 7,438 of JASJGT010000258.1, read as the reverse complement.
CAGGAATAGCTCAGAAAACAAACTTACTTGCCCTTAATGCGACGATTGAGGCTGCACGGGCAGGAGAATATGGCCATGGCTTTGCGGTTGTTGCAGAAGAGATCAGTAAGCTGGCAGATAGTACCAGCGTGTCAGCAGGTGAGATTACTCACCTGATCGAGAGAACACGTGAACAGAGTTTGAAAGTACAACAGGCAATGAATGAGAGCGTTAAATCTATCGATGCTGGTCGTGAAGCTGTTGATATTACCGATCATGCGTTTAAAGCTATTATTGACAAAGCTGAAGCGGCGCAGATTAAGGCGGTCAGTATCCGTGATCTGACCGAAAAACAGAGTTCGGGAGCCCAAGCGATTGTTACCGCCATCGAAGAAATTGCTCGAGTGACTGAAGATAACGCGGCTTCAACCGAAGAGGTCTCAGCTGCGACGGAGGAGCAGACGGCAGCGATGGAAGAGATGACATTTGCCTCACAGCGACTCTCCAAGTTGGCTGATGAGCTGTTGGTTTCGGTCAGTCGCTTCAATCTTGGGGTCGGTCAGGAGCAAGGGCGGTGATTAAGCAACTCCTGCCATTCAAGGTTGGTTATGAAACCTATGCTCTGGAATTGGTCGAGGTTCAGGAAATTGTAGAAAACCAGAAGACTTATCCTTTTCCGGGGGCACCTGAAATTATCGCTGGAGCTATCGGTTTTCATGGGAGGATTGTCCCCATCGTAGATCTGGCAAAGTTACTTAATTTTCCTGCTGGAAAGATTGGTCAACGACTGATTGTTCTGACTAATGAACGGGGTCCGGTTACGTTGGGGGTAGATCAGGTCCACTCAATTATCAATATTGAGATCAATCAGACAACTCAGATGCAGAATTATGCTGAGCGGAACTATATTAGTGATGTCGTCAACTGGGGTGGAGAGATGATCAGTCTGTTTGATCTTGACCAGTTACAGTTAAAACTTGAATCACTCTGTGTCCAAACAGGAGGTTGAGTTGTCAAAGCGTGTCATGATCGTCGACGATGCTCTGTTTATGCGCACCATGTTGCGTGATATTTTTGAATCGGCAGGCTGGCAAGTTGTTGTTGAGGCAGAAACTGGCACGGAAGCGATTGACGAATATAAAATTCATCAGCCCGATCTGGTCACCATGGATATTGTGATGCCGGAGATGGGTGGAATTGATGCTTTGACAAAAATATTGAGTGAACATCCTGCCGCACGCATTGTTGTCTGTAGTGCTCTGAGCCAGAAAGACCTGATTTTGGAAGCAATCAATGCCGGGGCAAAAGATTTTATTGTCAAACCATTTCAAAATGCTCAAGTTCTTGAAGTTGTAGAACGAGTGGTTGCAGGTTGCAGTTAATGGATATTGTTAAATTCAGAGAAATGTTTCTGGCTGAAACAGCTGAACACATTGAGTTGATGGCTGAAATTCTGGTGCAGCTGGATGGCGATCCCGAAGATCAGAATGGGATAGATGCATTGTTTCGTGAAGCCCATTCGATTAAGGGAATGGCAGCAACCATGGAACATGCCGAAACCGCTAGACTGGCTCATCACCTGGAAGACCGTCTCGATGATTGTCGCCAACTCGGTTGGATCAGTGGCGTTGAAATTGACTGGTTACTGGAGGCTGTCGACCTGCTTGAGTTATTGCTGGACGATATTCGTAACGAACAACCGGAACGGAGTGTCGAGAATTTTATCGCCAGTACCCCAAAGGAACCTGTAGCAGAAGTCAACACTGCTGCAGAAGAAAAAACAGCAGATCCTGCGATGGCAGGAGAAGGTCTGCTAATTCAGCTGCAGTTACAGGAGACTGTTATTGCCCCGGGGCCACGGTTTCTGATTTTCTTAAAGCGTTTGACCGATTTTGGAACTATCCTTGAATCGATTCCCTCGATGGAATCGCTCTTGCAGGGTGAAGATCCGGATCATCTGTTGGTCCGTCTGGACGGTGATATCTCGCAGGAACTGATCTGTCAACAGTTGCAAGAATACAGTGAAATACGTGAAATCACTTTTCCAGTCACAACTGCAGAAGAAAAACCACCTAAGAAAAAGCCACCGGGGAAAATGGTGCGGGTTAGTACCGAATTGCTCGATCATCTTATCAATTTGACTGGAGAGCTGATTACCAATCGCTATCAAATGCAAAATGCGGTTAAAGAGCACAACTGGCGGGCGGTGGATGATGGGGTTGGCCAGTTGGCGCGTCTGGTAAAAAATCTTCATCACCAGGTTCTACAGGTGCGAATGGTCTCGTTGGAAAGTTTGGCCGGGCGCTTGTCCCGCACCGTTCATGACCTTTCTCGCAGTAGTGGTAAAGAAATATCTTTTAAGGTTGAAGGGACAGAGATTGAACTGGATCGGACGATTGTTGAAGAACTGACCGATCCCCTTATCCATATGGTTCGCAATGCTATTGATCACGGAGTTGAGCAGCGTGGGACGGTCTCTATCAAAGTCTGGCGAGAACGGGATCAAGTGCTGGTCCAGGTTGCTGATGATGGACGTGGGATTGATCCAGAGAAGATTCGTCAACAGGCATTGGAAAAAGGGTTACTCTCCCCAGCTCAGGCAAAATCAATTCGTGATTACGACCTTTTCCAATTGATCTGCCAACCAGGGTTTTCTACCGTCGAGGAGATCAGTGAAATCTCCGGTCGTGGTGTTGGGATGGATGTGGTTAAGACAGCAGTGGAGCGGGTCGGTGGTATTCTACTGATTGATTCCGTTCCGGGAGAGGGAGCACGAATAACTCTCAAAGTGCCGTTATCTCTGGCGATTATCAGGGTTTTGATTGTGGAATGTGCTGGAACCAGAATGGCGATGCCAATTACCCGGGTTGTCCAAACCGTTGAAGTTGCCCCGGAAGAAGTTCAAAGTAGCGGCAAACAATTGATGATCCATTATCAGGATGAGTTATTGCCGATGTTGTCGTTACGCAAAATTCTAAAAGCACCTAAAGGTCCTCATCTCGATCCAATTCCTGTGATTATTACCGAGGTGCAGGGGCGTAAAATTGGTTTGGTCGTTGATCAATTAGTTGGTCAGCGGGAAGTTTTTGTGCAACGGTTACCCGCTCCTTTTGATCAAGTTCGAGGCTGTAGTGGTGGAACCATCTTAGGCGATGGGCAAATAATTTTTCTGCTTGATCTGCAATCTATGTTTGAACGCCCCCGAGGATGAATATCTGTGGTATAAGAATCCCTATCAATCATTTAGGGGGAAAAATCGATGGCTTCTGGTTCTAAAAAAGTTATTTTCGCCGCACTCATAGGTAATGCGCTGATTGCTATTACTAAATTTACAGCTGCATCTATAACCGGCAGTTCCGCCATGCTTTCTGAAGCGATTCACTCTTTGGTCGATACGGGCAACCAAGTGTTACTGCTCTACGGCATGAAAAGGGCGAACAAGCCAGCAGATAAAAATTTCCCCTTTGGCCATGGCAAGGAAATCTATTTCTGGAGTTTTGTTGTTGCCATTCTTATTTTTGCTTTAGGTGGTGGTATTTCTGTTTATGAGGGAATTCACCATTTGCTGAACCCTCAACCGGCAAAGAGTCCCCTAATCAACTATCTTGTTCTGAGTCTGGCGATTATCTTTGAAGGAGTCGCATGGCTTTTTGCCCTGCGTGAATTCAATCGAACTAAAGGTAATAATGGCTATCTTGATGCAATTAATCAGACCAAAGATCCCTCTGTCCTTGTAGTTTTGTTCGAAGATTCCGCTGCTATGCTTGGTTTGCTGGTCGCCTTCATCGGTATCGGTCTGACTCAATTGACTGGAAATCCTTACTTTGATGGGAGTGCATCCATCCTGATTGGCTTTATCCTGATTGGTACAGCGATCTGGCTGGCGCGTGAAACCAAGGGGTTACTGATTGGGGAAAGTGCTGAACCGCAGATTGTGCAGGGAATTCATGAGATTGTAAAAGAGAACGCAATCATTGAAGCTGTGAATGAAATCCTGACAATGCACATGGGGCCGGACTTTATCCTGGTCACCCTGAGCGCTGATTTTGTCGATAGTGCCTCAGCAGATGCTGTAGAAGTGCAAATCGCGGCGTTAGACCTGCAAATTAAGTCCCGCTTTCCAAGAGTTAAACGAGTTTTTATCGAAGCAGAAAAAATAGCCAGAAAGAAGAATCCGCTATAATCTTCTGCGCAAGTACCGACTCATCGACTAACCACCATAAACATCAGCACATCTATCTCCTCTGATTGAAATCTGTTAGGCTCTCAAGGAGACTGTCCGATTTTATGAATCGTAGTCGATTCTTGTAAAGTCAGACAGACTCCTAAATTAATGAAAGGATTTTCCATATGTTTATGAGGCTATTAATTAGTCTGATTGTATTTTTTTGTTTTCCCTTCATATCTGGAGCGACAGGGGTCGAGTTAAGCGATGTGGTTAAGGCATTGGAAATCCCGTTTAAAGCTCAAACAAAACCGCTTGGTAGAATTCAGGATTTCACTGCTAATTTTTTACAGGAATCCCATATTGCGTCAATTGATCGAACTCAGCATGGGGAGGGGATGGTTAGCTTTAAGTTTCTGGCGTCGTTAGAGGGTGAATCCTCCATGGCTAAATTTCGCTGGGAATATCGTAAGCCAAGTATTCAGGAGATCATTTCAGATGGTCAGATCATGTGGGTTTATATTCCAGAAAACCGCCAGGTTATCGAAAGTGATATCAGCCAGCTTAATGCGCAACAGGGGCAAAACCCGGTAACTTTTCTCAGTGGTCTCGGCAATCTGTCGCGCGATTTTGTGATTAACTGGTCTCCGGCAAAAACTGATCAAGCTGGGGACTATATATTACAACTTAAACCACGGGAAAATTCCCAATTTATTCAACAAATTGAAGTCGTTGTCAGCCATGAAGCGGTTAATAGTTGGCAGATGCAGCAGAAAACCGGTCAAATATTCCCAATCAGTGCAACACATATCACTGACCCAAGCGGGAATCGTACCACCATAGAGTTTCACGATATCCAGGTGAACCAGAGTCTTGCGGATAAATTGTTTTCTTTTATAAGGCCAGATGGAGTTGAATTGGTCAACCCCGGTGAACAGTTGCCGTTTTAGGAGGTTCTTGACAAGTTTCTTTTTCTGTAATTTAAGAAAACTTACCGATGGATCTGTAACGTTGGAATTTACTGCAGGTTTGAATCTAATCTGTGGAGAGAAACTTTTGGGTAATCAAATCACACAATCCGTCAGCATCGTTAATATCATAAACGGGGACATCGAGCTTCAAAGGGCAATCGGAAGCAACAGCAAGCAGAGCGGGATCATATTCTTCATCGCGACAGAGCAATTTTGTTCTGCACTCACGGCGATGGACTTCGATCTTTGGTAGATTGTTACGTTTGAATCCTTCGGTGAGCAAAATATCGAGATCGCCGCAATAGCTTGCAATGATCTCCGTCAATGGTGGTTCATCGCCTGCAGGAAGCTGCTTGACCATAGCAATCTTCTCCGCCGAGGTGATCAGCATAGTGTCAGCTCCGGCCTGAGTCAGACGCCAGGAATCCTTCCCTTCATGGTCGATATTAAACTTGTGTGCATTGTGCTTAACCACTCCGACCCGATAGCCGCGTAATTTCAGTTCCGCAATCAGCTTTTCCAGTAGTGTGGTTTTTCCGGTACCACTTTTAGCAACAATGGAGACAACGGGTGTAGTCATAAGTCTTTTCCCTGATGAACCAATTGGTATTTTTCTTATGGCAGTACTTTATTCCAGCGATCAATCGTAGTTGCCTCAAACAATCCAGCCTTGGCGTAGGGGTCTCCAGCGGCAAAAGCTTCAGCTTCAGATTTGTCAGTCAAATCAAGGATAACAACCGAACCGCACATATTTTCAGTTTCATCCAGGATTGCACCTGCTGCAAAAAGCTTTTCACCAAAACTTTTCAAATAGGCGACATGGGAAGGACGAATTTTCTGACGAACCGGCAGATGATCTTTTTTATCGATACAGCGAATGAGAAAAAGCATAGTTTTAAATTCTCCCTTTGGTGTTGAAAACGGGTTAGATTCTTTTGGATTTTATCACGACTTTATCCCATACAGTTTCATTTTTTCCCACAAATTTTTACGACTGATCCCAAGCACTTCAGCTGCTTCCGTCTTGTTGCCACCGGTTTTTTTCAAGGCTCTCCGAATGCACTTTTTCTCGGCAACGGCAACCGCAACAGCAAGGTTGACTTCCCCTTTTTCTGCCGAGTCCTCTTTGGTTCCACGGATTTCAATCGGCAGATCCCAAAGTTGAATTTGGGGAGCTGGAGCCAGTACGGTCATCCGTTCCAGAATATTCCTTAGTTCACGAACATTACCGGGAAACGGATAGTGATTCAGTGCTTGAGAAGCATCAGTGGAAAAGCTGAAGGCAAGACCCCTTTCGGCCCCAAATTGTTTCAAGAAGTAATCGGTCAATTCCACAACATCCCCATTTCTCTCTCGTAGTGGCGGAACGTTAATGGGAATAACCTGTAAACGATAGTAGAGATCTTCACGGAAGTTTCCAGACTTGACCTCTTCAGAAAGTTTTTTTGCCGTGGAACAAAGGATTCTGACATTAACCGGAATCGGAATCTTGCCACCGACCCGTTCAATCTCCTGCTCTTGCAATACCCGCAACAACTTAACTTGCAGAGCGAGGGGCATGTCACCGATTTCATCGAGAAGGATAGTTCCTTGATCAGCCAGTTCAAATTTCCCGAGAGAAAGTTGATCCGCCCCGGTAAAAGCACCTTTTTCATGTCCAAACAGTTCAGACTCCAAAAGCCCTGCCGGAATTGCCGCACAATTGACCCGAATATATGGTTTGTCGGCACGGCTACTTTCGTAATGAATTGCCGCGGCGACCAGCTCTTTGCCAGTACCACTTTCGCCTTGTATCAAGACAGTTGCGTCGGTTTGCGAAACTTGACTGATCAAATTAAGCATCTGCTGCATTGACGCACTGGAACCAATCAGCGGCTGACGTTGTCCACAACAGTTTTCCAGAGACACACAGCGTGCTTTGATAGCCTGAATGTTCAGTAAACGCTGAACCCGGAGGGTCAGGTCATCCAGATCAAAGGGTTTCAGAATATAATCGGCAGCACCTTGCTTTAAGCAGTTCACGGCAGTATCAGTATTGCCGTGAGCGGTCATCAGGATAACCTCGGTATGTGGTGCGAACAATTTTACTTCAGCCAGAAGCTGTTCACCGTCCATGCCGGGCATTCGAATATCGGAGATAATCAGATCGTAGCGGTTCTTCTTGACCAATGCTAAGGCGTCGGTTCCATTTGTTGCTTCATCAACCTGCCAACCTTGATTTTGTAGGTGATCGAGCACCGTAATGCGCATAATCTCTTCATCTTCAGCAATCAGAATTCGCGCTTTCATTTGACCACCTCAGCCTGAGTTGGTTGCTGTAAGG
>JASJGT010000257.1:0-11683 GCA_033791405.1 Desulfuromusa sp. | reverse complement strand
CCACTGAATTATAATAGACATCAACGGCAAACTCTTCTCCATTAATACACTGTTCAATAATAAATGAATCAGGATTCATGACAGAGTCGGGATACAACCCCTTAACTTGCTCAATCTCCGCAGAGATCGAATACATTGCCTCGCCCCATTCCTCAGAGCTGGAGACTTTATAAACCCCCATACTCATAAAACCAACGGTCGGTTTAATGATAAACGGTAGCGGCAACCGATCAAATTGAATATTTTCCAATTCATTTAAGCCAACACCCTGGAAGTAAAAGTCAGGGAAAATCGATTTTGTCAGTTCCCGGAATTTCAACTTATCCTTAAATAATTCAATTTTCCCTGGAAGATGACTAAAGGGGAGATGTTCTGATATCCAACCGATGGCATTTTCAGAGGTTGTATAAATGGGAAGATTCTCTATCTCCCGCACCATTTCAACCGCACTCGCCTCACTGATAACGTTGGTGCCGGGATAAAGACCGATCTGTTTAGCTGCCTCCGTTTCCACAATCGGGATATTATTTTCCACAACAGTTCTTTTAAAAAAATCTGAAACATACGGCTTATCGACAAAAAACATTCTTTTCCCTTATCCTTGAATCTATCATGTACTTCGTTCTTTTCATTCACCGTTGACTCACGGGTTAAAATTTAAGCAACCCGTAGAATCAGCAGCGGACCATCGGGGACAATAGCCCAGTGAGCATCTTGGCCAAAACGCTCTAGTAGCTGTTCGATAGCCTTTTCTAGTTGAGCAACCGGCTTAAAGTGAAACTTTTTCAAAGTCTCCGCATCAATACCATCGGTATACAGCCAAATTTCATTTTTCAACCGCACTTGGTAGGTTTCCTGAGCACACCACTGATCCAATACGAAAAAATCCTTATGCATGATTTTATCAATAAATACCTCCGGGCTGGTGGCATACTCAAAAACCGCTCGGTATTCATCACTCCCAAACCCTTCAGGGCACTCCGTTGCCATGAGGATCACCCCACCCTCTTTAGTCGCTCCGGAAACACCCGAAAGCCCTTTTGAACTCTGATAGAGATTACAGTCAAGCGGAGCACCTGAATTTGTCGTAACGACAAAATCAAGCGGTTGATCAAGAGTTTTCATACAATGGCGCGAGAGAAATTCGACCCCTTGCAGATGTGCCTTAACCGGATCACCGGAAAATATTCCCGTCACCTGCTTCTCAGTATCCAGAGTGACATTAACAATAAAATCGGCTCCGGCTTTGCCCATAATTTCCAGACCAGCTTCGTGAAAAGGGTTCCCATCCAAAACACCATAAACAGTTTTTGGATGAGCAACCATTTCCGGACCGTGCATATATTTTAAAGTTTCTATTGAAGAGATCCCCGGCAAAATCGATTTTCGCCCACCGGAAAACCCAGCCCACATGTGAGGCTCGATAAAACCAGTCAAAATTTTCAGATCGGCATTAACATAGTGTTTATTGACGTAAGCTGGAACACCATCGCCGACATGGCCGACCAACACCATGTCATCCGGCTGTTGGGAAAAATGATTGATGACCCGGTAGTTTTCAGCAATTTTTTGGCCGACTAGTTGAATCAGTTCTTCGTCCTCATTGGGGCGGTGGATTCCAGTTGCAATAAGAATAGTAATCGCATCACGTGGTACTCCGGCCTCTTCCAGGTGTTCAAGGATTTCTGGTAGGAGCAACTGGTTTGGCACTGGCCGGGTAATATCACTGATAACAATGACGGCATCTTTGCGCCCCGTCGCCATTTCCTGTAGAGAAACTGAGTCAATTGGTTTTTCCAGGGATTTTTTCAGCTCAGCCTCTGGATCAACCAGAGGTTCAACCGCTTTCGGGTAAAGAACTCCCTGAAAATTTGGGGTTTCAGTATAGTTGAGCGCGATTCCAGATTTTCCGTATTTAAGTTTAACTTGCATACTTCTGCCTCAGATCCGTTAGCAGTATGAAAAATCGATAAGTTTCCGGGAGCTATCCAAACAATTGGAACAATAAAGTTTAGCACAGGACAGATTGAGAGTGATGGACTCTAACAACATCACCAGACTAAAAACTATCTACAAGCCTGCCGCAGCGGCACATAAACAACTTAAATGAACATATCAAGTCTCGATCTTCTGACTCAGACAGCTCAATTTTGCTGGCTTTAAGGTTAATATGAATTCAGCCCCGCCATTCAAAGAGTTAGCAACGCTGATCTTGCCGCAATAACTTTGGACAATCCTGTACGTTATGGCCAAGCCAAGCCCCGTCCCATCCGACTTGGTTGTAAAAAATGGATTAAAGACCTTGTCCAATGATTCTTCAGCGATTCCGGGGCCACTATCCCTGAAGGTTAGAACAATATCTTCACACTCAGTCAATCTGTACTCTATCCACAAATCACCATCAGACTGAATAGCCTGCAATGCGTTAAGAATCAGGTTCAGAAAGACCTGTTTAAACTGAGTGATATCTCCAATAGCCAAAGGCATCGGGTCATTGCTCCAGTGGACCTTAATCCTGCTATTGATTGTCTGTTGATGGGTGAGCTGGATAACTTCACGAAGAACCTCATCTGGCCTGAATTCAGTCTGCGTATTTGTAGCTGGTCGGGAAAAATTGAGAAAGTCTTCAACCACCTGATTAAGCCGATCCACTTCGGTGATCAGAATTTTACTGAATTCTCTATGTCGATGATCTTCTGGCAGCGAATCGTACAGTATTTCAGCCGTTCCACGAATTGAACCCAGTGGGTTGCGGATTTCATGTGCCAGCCCTGCAGATAATTCCCCCAGAGCAGTCAATCTGTCCGCCTGACGTAATTGATCCTCAATTTCAACAATCATGTCTGCCTGCTGTTTTAATTTTGCATAACTTTCTGCAAGACGCCCCATGTTTTTTTCTGCTCGAAATCGTTGAAAATTAATTTGCGAAGAGAGAAATCCGGTCAAAACACCGATAATGTTGTAGAGAAAGATTTCCAGTACCTGTTCTAAACGAACCGACGGATGATGCTCCCACTGAATCAGAATATGCGGGGTATAAATAGCTGAGATAGCGAGACCAGCTAAAATCCCCCCTCGAATTCCAAACCAGAATCCGGATAAGATAATTGGCAGATAATAAAGACGCCGATAGATGCCATGATAGTTGGAATACTCCGTTCCAGTAAAATAATGCATGAATGTCACGGCTAAAATCAGCAGAATAATTATGGCCAACCTGCCAATAATCTGCCTATGAATTTGTATTTTTTTTAACATTCACTGTACCTCAAAACGCAACCGATCCTCCTGAAAAATACAGAAAATTAATACATAAACCAGCAGCAAACTACGGGGGATTGAACCCTCTTTTAATTAGACAACCTGATAACTGTGCCGAAACTCCCACGTGTTAATCTGTCGAATATCCTTTATGCCAGCGTAGAATATTCTACACCTTCTGCCACCAGTTCCAAAGTTGAAAGTTCCAACCCTCTGTATTTGTGACATTATTTTCTTGGCATAGTTCCTGATTAGATAATAAAGATGACAAGATAATCTCATTATATATCAGGAGCTCGTCAGGATGTATTTCTTATGTAAATTTTTTGCAGCGTTGCTGTTGTTGTTGGCTGGCTTTAGTCTCGCCATAGCTCAACCCGTTCAACTGACAGAAATGCTTAAAGAAGCAGATACCAAAAACCCTTCACTCAGGGTTGCACAAGAGCGAATCGAACTGACCTTCAGCCAGATAAAACAGGAGACATCCCTCCAAGATCCAATCGTCTCAGTCTCCTTATTAAATTATCCGATCGACAGCTTCAAAACGAATCAGATTCCAATGACAGGTAACGAAATCCGCTTGGCGCAGAAGTTTCCCTTTCCGGGAAAGTTGGACGTCAAAGGGAAAATCGCTGCAAAAAAGAGTCTCTGGTTTTCATCTGCTTATCAGGATGCTCGCCTCCAGATTCGTCGCCAGGTGAAGGATGCCTGGTACCGTTTGTTGTTCCAACGCCAGGCGATACAATTGACCAACCGTAATTTGAAGATCTTTGATGATTTTATCAAGTTGACCGAATCCCGCTATGAAGTGGGTAAAGGATTACAACAGAACGTACTCAAAGCGCACTTACAGCGATCACAGCAATTGGACAAACTGCTCGTTCTGCAACAGCAAGAAGAAGCAACTTCGGCTGAATTGAATAGTTTGGTCGGTCGTGATACCGGTCAGCCTCTGGAGATTGACAGCCAGTTGCAAAGTGTCAGTAAAAATTTCAACCTTCAAGAATTGCAAGAACAGGCCACGCAAAACCGACCGATGTTCAAGGCTTATGCTGCATTGATCGGTCAATACAAAGGACAACGCAAATTAGCGCAACTCGATTATCGACCCGACTTCACCCTCTGGGCAGGCTACCGCTGGCGGGATAATGCTCTGGCAGATGCTGGTACCGACTTCGTCAGCGCCGGGGTCAGTTTCAACCTGCCAGTACGCAAGCAACGACGTGTTGCGGCAGTCACCGAGGCAGATTCTGCCCTGCGACTGGCTTTTCAACAACGCAATAATTTTCACAATCAGATTAATCTGGAGATTCACCAATCATTGGCCAGCTTTGAACAGGCTGAAAAGTTGGTAGAGCTTTACCAGGGCGGAATTATTCCCCAAGCGAATCAAACCTTTCAGGCCACGTTGAGTGCCTATCAGGTCGATAAGGTTGATTTTCTCGATCTACTCGATTCTTTGATGACACTTTACCGCTACGAAATCGATTTTATCAAAGTACTCAGCGACCAGCAGCGCAGCATAGCAAGGCTTGAAGCAGCTGCCGGCCTTGAGGTTGAGCAATTATCAACCCGCATCAAAGGATAATGGCACAATGCGAATACTACTGAAATCGACATTGACTTTATTAGCAGTCCTGCTTTTGGCGGGAGGGATTTTTCTCAATGTTGACCTGAATTCCCCGCAATCGTCGCTGCAAGGTGCAAAAGATAGTCATGCTGCTGAACAGTACACCTGCGGGATGCATCCAATGATCATTGTCGATGAACCGGGAAGCTGCCCGATCTGTGGCATGGATCTGACACCGATGAAAGCAGATACCATGGGCAGTTCGACTTCTGTAGAGCGTAAGATCAAGTATTGGCAGGCACCGATGGATCCAACCTATATCCGCGATGAGCCAGGAAAATCGCCGATGGGTATGGATCTGGTTCCGGTCTATGAAGATCAGGCAACTGGCGGGTCAATAATTAGTATCGATCCAACGACAATTCAGAATATGGGTGTTCGTACTGCTGCAGTGATTCGCAGTGACCTTTCGCGTACTGTTCGCACTGTCGGTCTGGTGGGTTATGAAGAGCCGAACCAATACGTTGTTAACGCCAAGATCGCCGGCTGGGTAGAAAAACTTTATGTCGACGAGACGGGTCAGCATGTCAAAAAAGGGCAGCGGTTGCTCGAGATTTACAGCCCAGATCTGGTGACCGCACAGCAGGAACTGCTGCTGGCCCGCAATAACTACAATTCTCTGAAGGACAGCAGCTTCCCGCAGATAGCAGAGAGTGCCAGGCGGTTGCTCGAATCCTCCCGCAAACGGTTACAGTTCTGGGATGTCAGTAAAAAGCAGATCTCCCGCCTAGAAAAATCCGGACAGGTGCGCAAGACCGTGACCCTTTATGCTCCTTACTCTGGGATCGTCACGACGAAGCTGGTCAATGAGGGGATGTATGTCAAACCAGGGATTACTCTGCTCAACCTGGCTGACCTGTCTACGGTCTGGGTGATGGCTGAGATCTACGAGTACCAGCTTCCCTGGGTTAAGACCGGCCAGCGGGTTGAGGTTGAGCTCCCCTATGGACATGATCAAAAATTCGAAGCTCATATTGATTATCTGTATCCCTACGTAGAACCTAAAACCCGGACGGTTAAAGCGCGTATCAAAATTGATAATGCTGATTTCGAATTGCGACCCGATATGTACGTCAATGTTTATTTGCGCGGTGAGCAGGTGAAAGATGCTCTGGTCATCCCGCAGGAAGCGGTGCTGCGCTCGGGTGAAAAGCAGACGGTGTTTATCGCGCTCTCTGGCGGCCGTTTTGAACCGCGCCTGGTGCAGACCGGGTTGCAGGGTGAAGATGGGAACATCGAGGTGCTGCAGGGATTATTCGAAGGAGAACAGGTGGTGACCAGCTCGCAGTTCATGCTTGATTCCGAGAGTAAACTGCGAGAGGCAATTCAGAAGATGCTTAACCCGGTCCGCGCAGTATCTCCAGATAAAGGGTCAGCAAATAATGCCGAGGATTTGTTTACCGACGAAAAGAAAAAGCCCAAAGAAGACCTTGATAGCCTGTTCAACTAAAAAACTGTTGAAATTTATCCCTCAAGGGCGATTGAACTGAACACCATGCGACCTCTGACTGGACAAGAATATGCTGGAAAAACTGATCGAATGGTCGATTAAAAATAAATTCATGGTGCTACTGCTGACCTTCTTTATGATTGTCGGTGGCCTCTATGCACTGAAAAATACCCCGCTCGATGCCATTCCCGATTTGTCTGATGTGCAAGTGATTGTTTTTACCGATTATCCAGGGCAGGCCCCACAGGTGGTCGAAGATCAGGTGACCTATCCACTGACCACCCAGATGCTGGCGGTACCAAAGGCCAAGACGGTCCGCGGTTATTCATTTTTCGGCATTTCTTTTGTCTATATCATTTTTGAAGATGGTACCGATCTTTATTGGGCTCGCTCGCGGGTGCTGGAATACCTCAATTATGCGGCTGGTAGGCTGCCAAAAGGGGTGACTCCGAGTCTTGGCCCGGATGCCACCGGGGTCGGCTGGATTTACGAATATGTGCTGGAGAGCGACCGGCATGATCTGCAGCAGCTACGCTCGATTCAGGACTGGTTTCTACGTTATGAGTTGACGGCGGTTGACGGGGTTTCCGAAGTAGCCTCAATTGGTGGTTATGTCAAGCAATATCAGGTTGAGATCGATCCAGAACGCCTGCTCGCCTATCATCTGACCATCCCCAAAATCCGCGTGGCGATTCAGCGCAGCAACAATGATGTTGGTGGGCGATTGGTTGAGATGGCTGAGACCGAGTTTATGGTGCGTGGCCTGGGATATATCAAGTCCACAACTGATCTGGAGCTGATTGTGGTTGGGACTGACAGCCGTGGTACGCCGATCCTGTTGCGTGATCTGGCGCGAGTGACTATTGGCCCTGAACTGCGCCGAGGGGTTGCAGAACTGGATGGTCAGGGCGAGGCCGTCGGCGGCGTGGTTATCATGCGTTACGGTGGTAATGCCCTCAAAACCATTGAGAACGTCAAAAAGAAATTGGAACAATTGCAGACTGGACTGCCCGAGGGGGTCAAGATTAAGACCGTATACGACCGTAGCGGCCTGATCGAGAGAGCGGTCGAGAATCTGAGCGAGAAGTTGATCGAAGAGAGCATCGTCGTTGCGCTAGTTACCGCTCTCTTTCTTTTCCATCTACCAAGCTCTCTGGTTGCTATCCTGACTCTGCCAATAGCGATACTGATGGCCTTCATGGTCATGTACTTTCAGGGGATTAATGCCAACATCATGAGTCTGGGCGGGATCGCTATCGCCATTGGCGCGATGATCGACGCCGCTATTATCATGATCGAAAATGCCCACAAACATTTGGAACGAGATCGCGGCAAGAAAGATCACTGGACAATTATCACCAACTCCTGCAAGGAAGTCGGTCCCTCGCTGTTCTATGCCTTGCTGGTCATCACGGTCTCCTTCTTTCCAGTATTTACTCTGGGTGAACAGTCTGGGCGGATGTTCAAGCCACTGGCTTATACCAAGACCTATGCCATGGCTGCCGGGGCGCTGCTCTCAGTGACCCTTGTGCCGGTGTTGCTGGGTTGGTTTGTGCGCGGCAAGATTCCCCACGAGAATAAAAACCCAATCAACCGCTTTTTGTTCTGGGTCTACAATCCAATGATCAATTTCGTTATCAAGTGGCGGAAGATGGTGCTGTTGGTCGCCGTGCTGATTACCCTGTCGATCTATATTCCGATCAGTAAGATGGGTTCTGAGTTCATGCCGCCGCTTTATGAGGGTGATCTGCTCTATATGCCGACCACTATGCCGGGGATCTCAATCACCAAGGCACGCGAGCTGTTACAACAGACCGACCGGATTATTGCCCAGTTTCCCGAAGTCGAGAGAGTTTTTGGCAAGGTCGGCCGCGCCGAAACTGCTACCGATCCGGCACCGCTGTCAATGCTGGAAACAACTATCATGCTCAAACCGGAATCGGAGTGGCGCACGGTGCCGAAGCTGCGCTTCTACTCCGCTTGGTCAGAAAACTTTGAGTGGATGAAGAAACCATTGCGGATGGTCTGGCCGGAAGAGGGAACTATCGATATTGAGGAGTTGAAGACCCAACTTAACGATTCGATCAGGTTCCCCGGGCTGACCAACGCCTGGACCATGCCGATTAAGACCCGCATCGATATGCTTTCAACTGGCATCAAAACCCCGGTTGGAATCAAGGTTATGGGTAATGATCTGGAGATACTGTCAAGAATTGGTCAGGAAATTGAGGCAGTGGTGCGGGAGATTCCCGGAACCTTAAGTGCTTTTTCTGAGCGGGTGGTCGGCGGCAACTATCTCGATTATGACATCGACCGCCAAGCCGTGGCCCGCTATGGGCTGACCGTGGGGGATGTGCAGGATACCATTAAGTCGGCGATCGGCGGGATGAATGTGACCCAGACTGTCGAGGGACTGGAGCGCTACCCAGTCAACATCCGTTACGCCCGTGACTACCGCAACGATCTGCAGGCGCTTAACCAGGTGCTGATCCCGATCGCAGACGGCAAGCATATCCCTATTTCTCAGGTAGCTAAAATAAATATTCGCAAAGGTCCGCCGGGGATCAAGAGCGAGAACGCCCGGCGTACGGCCTGGGTGTTTGTCGACCTCAAGGGGGTAGATGTCGGGACTTATGTTGAACAGGCGCAAAAGATTGTCAACGAACAGGTCACGTTGCCACCGGGCTATAATCTGGTCTGGAGTGGTCAATATGAATATATGCAAGCGGCTGCGGCCAAGCTAAAGGTCGTCATTCCGCTGACTCTGCTGATTATCTTCGTCATCATCTATGTCAGCACCAAGTCGATAATTAAAACCGGAATTATCTTTGTCGCGCTGCCGTTATCGCTGGTCGGCTGCTTCTGGTTCCTCTGGCTGCTCGAATACAATATGTCGGTGGCAGTCTGGGTAGGAATTATCGCTCTGGCGGGAATCTCTGCAGAAACCGGGGTGGTCATGCTGCTCTACCTTGATCTGGCTTACGTACTCTGGACAAATAATAACCGGATGCTCAATCGTGGCGATCTGATCCAGGCGATCCACCACGGAGCGGTCAAGCGGATCCGGCCGAAGATCATGACTATCTGCGTGATTATCGCCGGTCTGATTCCGATCATGTGGAGTCACGGGGCAGGAGCCGATGTGATGAAACGTATCGCAGCACCGATGGTCGGCGGAGTGATTACCTCGGGGGTGATGGAACTGCTGGTTTTCCCGGTGATCTATTTCATCTGGCGGAGCATCCACCTGGAGAAATCTATGATCCCGACCGATGAGACTGAACTTATTGAGGACTAAAGCAACCCGAGAACTAAGGTCGGGAATTCTGAATAAACGACTGAGGAAGCAACCATGGCAACAACACTGGATATCTATCCACAATAATCAAGGAGAAAAAACATGAAAAAGCAGACTTTTATACTGATACTGACGGCAGCACTGCTGATTCCAGCCAGTGCAATGGCAATGAAAAGCATGGATCACAGTAATATGGATCACAGCAAAATGAGCAAGGGTGAGGGAATGTCGATGGGGGGCGATACAGTCATGCTGGAAGATACCAAGGTTGATGGGGTCACAGCATCCACACATCTGATGGATATCAGGATCAAAATGGCTGAACATGGCATGTCAATGACACATCATTTTATGGTCGGCTTTATGAATGAGGCAAAAAAAATGGAGGGTAAAGGTCAAGTTGCGTTAAAAATTGAATCCCCTGATGGAAGAGTAAGTAATCCGATCAAACTCATGGGAATGAATGGTCAATTCGGTGCAGATATCACCCTGAACCAGCAAGGGATGTACCATTTCAAAGTTGGAACCAAATTTCCTGATGGAAACAAACGGATGTTTCACATGCATTATGACAATAATTGATAAAACCCTCTTCCAGCACGGTTAAATAACGGGGCAGTCCTGAGAAACCGGGTCTGCCCCGTTAGCAGTATTCTCAATATGGAGGCCCACTGATGTCGTTAAAATTCTCTGTTTTAATTCTGGTCATGTTGATGGTTTTTACTTCAGGCTGCCAGCAGCAGACATCTGATACCGGTGGAAGCGTCGTGGCTAACTCCGCCTATATGAAACATTTTGGCGATCCCCCGCAGGTTTCAAAAGGGCTTGGCTATGCTCGAGTTGGCTTTTTCCCACGCACAGAAAACCCACAAAAAGTCAGTGCCGTTCCTCTCTATCTGTTCAACAACAGAGATCAACTGCAGCAGATTCTTCGACGTTGGACCAGTGGTGAAACAATTCTTCCAACTGACAGTCGGTTATTTAACCCACTCACTGCCGAAGACCATTTAGAAATTCATCCACTCAAGAACGAGACCCTGATTATAAATTTAACGACGCCACGAAAGCTGATAAAAACAGATCTGTCAGGCATCGCCCTATCACTCTCTGAAACAGCCTTGCAATTTTCTGAGATAAAAAAGGTTCGCGTCCTGCTTAATGGTGAACCCTTGGGCTTTATGCCCAGTGGAGGCTTTCAACATGCCCCGGAAAAAATCTCTGCCGTTGATCCACCTGCACTGATTGGAATTACGGGAGTGTGGGAAAAGGGATCTGCAGAACTTGAAGAAATCCTTATTAATTTTGATCGTCCGGTGGTCGTGAGTACCATTAAACTGACAAATTCCGTAGGTGAAAATATCCAAGGAAAATATTTTCGATCTGTCTTTAATATGGCTATTGTTATCCACCCTCTAAAGGCAGAACTCTATGAAGAAGGGAGCAACATACATGCTCAATGGGATGTAACTGATTCCCTTGGTCGATCCAATAGTGGCAAAAGGACCTTACGCCTAGAAAAGCGTATTCATTGAAATGTACAGGGTATTTTTCAAAAGGACATTTAAGTGCTTAACACTAAGCATGTTGAATGAGAGCAAAAAAATAAACCCTACAACTTTGATAAAGATTGAATTTTCCAGTATGCTTGCACAATGCCAAGTGAATTTTACACTTTTTTACTCTATCTTTTTTATGGCATGGCCTTTTTTGCCATCGGGGTCTCGATTACCTCCCGGGATACCCGTGCCAGCCATTTAAAAATTGCCAGTGTCTTGTGGCTCTTTGCGCTATTTGCTTACAGTCACGCTTTCCACGAATGGTTTGAGCTTTATCAAAGTTTACCGTCACTCGCATTCCCTGAGCAGTTTATCCCAATGATCAACCTGTTGAAGCTGGTATTGGTATTTGTCTCATTTGGATTTCTACTCCTCTTTGGGACACGCCTGCTTTGTCTCACCTATCCAAAGAAGCGCCTCATTTTTAACTTGTTGCCAATTCTATTGATCGTCTTTTACTTAATATCTGTCATACTGTTTCCAGCGAA
>JASJGT010000256.1:0-2984 GCA_033791405.1 Desulfuromusa sp. | reverse complement strand
ACAATTTTTTGATCGCAAAGAAATCAAGGATGTTATCGCCTACCTGAAGATCATTCAGAACCCTGCAGACGAAGTCAATCTCCTGCGCATCCTTAACTATCCCAAACGCGGTATTGGTGAAGGGAGTATCGATCGAATCATCCGCTATTCTGCCGACAACAACATCTCCCTCTGGAAAGTTCTGCAGCAAGCCGATCAGGTTACCGAGATGAATGATCGAACCGCAACGGCATGTGGCTCTTTTGTCGAGCTGATCAAACGTTATCGAAATCGCTTTGGCCAACCGCTGCGGCTGCTCGAAACGCTTCAGGAACTCTTTGTTGAACTGAAGCTAGCGGATGAGATCTATCGCCAGGAAAAAGACCCTCTGGTTGCCCGACGGCGAGTTGACAACCAAGAAGAGCTGTTGAACAGCATGTCGATCTATCTGGAGCGTACCGCCCAGCCTGATCTTGCCGGTTTTTTGGAAAGAATATCGTTGTATGACGATGATGCTCCCGGGAAAAATGACAAAGAGAGCAAGCTGGCTCTTGATGCCGTCACCCTGATGAGTTTACACTCAAGCAAAGGTCTGGAATTCCCGGTCGTCTTTCTGACCGGATTGGAAGAAGGTTTTTTACCGCATAAGAAATCGATTTACGAAACTTTTAATATTGATGAAGAACGGCGCCTCTTCTATGTCGGAATAACCCGCGCACAACAGCAGTTGTTTCTTTTGGGAGCCCAGCAAAGGCGAAAGTACGGCAAATTGGAACAGCGAGAACCAAGCCGGTTTCTCAGTGAAATTCCGGAGGAGCTGTTGCATAAATTCGAGGGAGAACAACCAGGCAACAATGCTCCGAAAGATGAGGCCGCTAGCGCCAGTAGTTTTTTTGATAATATCAGTCAAATGTTTGAGGATTAGTCAATTTCACAAATAGAAAAAATACTTAAGGAGAATATTTATGCCAATGATTAAAGTGACATTCCCCGGAGGGGCGATGGTTACGTCAAATTTTGGGAAATTTGAAGTTCCAACAGACCAGCCGCTAGAAGATGGTGGAACTGATAGTGCCCCGGAACCCTACATGCTGTTTTTATCATCCATCGTCACCTGTGCCGGATTTTATGTACAACGCTTCTGTCAGCAACGCGAGCTGCTTACTGAAGGGATGACGATGACTCTGGATATCGAACGCCACCCCGAGATGCGCCGGCTGGAAAAAGTAATAATGGCGATCCAACTTCCCGAAGGATTCCCACCAAAGTATAAAAAGGCCGTTATTCGTGCTGCCGGAATGTGTTCGGTCAAAAAAGCGATTGCAGATCCTCCGGAATTTGAAGTTATTACGGAGTAGCAACTTTCATCGCCTCACCCAAAACTCGTCTGAAATCACTAATCAACAAATGCACATAAACATTACCTTTCAGCGAGACAGGCGCATTAGCGACTGAAACTGCTGAAAGGTAATGTCATGCAGTTACTCTATTTTCCCGAATAACTTTTGTCAGTTTATCGCCTCGTCCTTCTGTAACGTCTGATTTCGATATTGCTATTAACTCATCGACTATTTCTGTTGCTAACAAATTGTTAACGTTACAATCTTCCGGCAACAGGATTCGATGCCTGTACCCATTTGCTGGGCGATTATCATAAAAAACGACTGCATTAATCACATTATCCTCAAAAAGTACCCGTATTTCATAGTCTTTGTTCTGATGCATCAGTGGAACTTTCTTTAATAACTGCATAATGCCCCCTTTCTTGTTGTCTACAGTTTGAATTCATTAGGCTCAGCGGCATCAAAGCTTGCTCTACAATGGTCCATCTCTTTATCGACAGCTGCCCATATCTTTTCCAATTGCTCATCATTCCAGTCATACATTCGCTTATTCGAGCACTGAGATAGCCTGCGTAAACTGTCAAGTACATTTTGTACCCGTTTCTGGACAACACGTTTAAAACGTTCATTCTTTGACCCATCTCTCATAGTCATCTCCTCTGTTCAATTAATATTTACTTGATAATGTTATTCTAACATTATTTTCTTTATTGTCAATATTTTGAAAATAGTGATTTGATTTATACATAAATAATGACTCATAAATTATTTTATATTGACTAATTAATTGTCAACTTATTACCAACAATTCCGGGGATACCATATCTGATCTTTGACATTATCACCCTCCCTGCTAAAATTCGTTCATATCCTGACAAGCCGCCCACTGTTGGACCTGGTGACCAGCTGGGGCAGCTTCCTATCGCTACCATCAACGGATGAATATAACCTACCTCAGCGGTATGGGCGAACTGGCTGTCCTATGGGTTCTCACGGGTTTGTCGAAAGGCTGGAACAGACTTTGGACGGGAATGGCAGATGCAGGAAGCTGGGCAAAAAAAAGAAAAGAGAAAGTTAGATATGGTACCTCTAAAACTTAAAAACAAAAGGACACTGATTGTGCGTTATTTCATCTTTATTGCTTTTATGTTGCTTACGGCTTGTGATAACCAACCTAAAAATATTGCACTGGGTACGTTGGAACGAGATCGTATTGCTCATACGGCAACGGCTAACGACGTCGTAGTAGCACTGCCTGTTGCACAAGGCAGCGAGGTAAAAAAAGGGACCCTGTTAGTAAAGTTGGATGACACTCTGCAAAAAGCTCTGGTCAGAAAAGCTGAAGCCGAGGTTGATCAGGCTGAGGCCAGCCTCGAAAAGTTACGCAGCGGCGCTCGAGTAGAAGAGATAGCTGCAGCAAGGGCTAAAGTAGCGGGGGCAAAAGCGGCATTGGTTGAAAGTGAAGCGAGTTATAAACGCTCGCGAAATCTGATAAAACACAAAGCAATCAGCGAAGCAACTCTGGAGAAATCTCTGGCATCCCGTGATGTCAATCTTGCCAGTTTACAGAGTGCCCAACAACAATTACACGAATTAACAAGCGGTACACGTGATGAAGATTTACGTTCAGCCGAAGCACATTTAGAGTCCGTTATTGCGACC
>JASJGT010000255.1:0-18638 GCA_033791405.1 Desulfuromusa sp. | reverse complement strand
CCTTTTCAGCAACAGTCATAATATACTAAATATTCAATCTTCAGCTTTATCTGGTTCCACCTCTTCAGCCACAATCTCAATTGCTTCCTCAGTTGCTTCTGAAGTAGGCAGATCCGAACTCTCCTCTACAACACTGTCTTCAACTGTATCAGTTTCATCCGCCGCCGGAGCACTTTCTGCCTGCTCCTCTTCCTGAGCATTTGTTTCACTCTTAATATCGATCTTCCAGCCAATCAATTTCGCTGCCAGACGAACATTTTGCCCTTTTTTACCAATGGCCAATGACAATTGATCATCGGGGACAATAATTTCCATCGATTGCCCTTCATCATCAATATAAACCCTGGAAACATCAGCAGGAGCAAGAGCTGCGCAGGCAAAACGTGCTGGGTCTGGCGACCAAGGGATAATATCAATGCGCTCACCACGCAATTCAGTGACTACATTTTGTACCCTTGATCCACGCATGCCAACACAGGCACCAACCGGGTCAACATCAATATCATGTGAAGTAACAGCAATCTTGGCTCGGCTCCCTGGTTCCCGCACTGCAGCTTTAATTTCAACAATTCCTTCTGCTACCTCAGGAACCTCAGAGCTGAATAAAGAAATCAATAAACCGGGATGGGTACGTGAAAGAATAATCTGTGGCCCCTTGGCAGACATTTTAACCTCAGAAATATAGGCGCGAACCCGATCAGATTGACGATAGTTCTCCCGTGGAGCTTGCTCCCTGTTTGGCAGCAGTGCTTCAGCGCGACCGAGGTCGACAATCAGATCCCCACGTTCATAGCGTCGTACAATGCCATTAACAATCTCTCCAACTCGATCCTTGAATTCATTGAAAACGCCTTCACGCTCAGCTTCGCGCACTTTTTGGATAATCACCTGCTTGGCCGTTTGTGCAGCAATACGGCTGAAACTGCCAGCATCCAGCATCATCCCCAAGGAGTCGTCAATTTCAACATCCGGGTCGACTTCACGAGCTTCTTTCAGATCAATTTCTTTATAGGAATCGACAACTTCATCAACCACAGTAACAAATTCAAAAACTTCGACTTCACCTATCTCTTCATTGAAATGAGCTTCAAGGTCACGCGTATTTCTAAATTTCTTGTTTGCTGCAGAAAGGACAGCAGATTCAAGAGCGTCTACCAGCACGTCACGATCAATGCCTTTGTCCTTAACCACCTGATCAATGATGTGATTGAGGTTACCCACCATCCTACATACCCCTTATTAATGTGTTTTGCTGACAATCAATGTCAGTCAGTAATTTTTAATTGAATCGTTTAAATAGATTCAAAACTCAAATTTCAAATTTGCTCTATCTACCTGATGCAGTGCAATGTGAATGGTGTCTTCACTCTTTTTTAATTTTATTAATATGTCATCGCCCTCAAAGCCGGACAAAATACCAATAAATGTTTTCCGGTTTTTTCCACTTGCGTCGGGATCAATGGCATCCAATGTTTTAATATTAACCAGTTGCCCGGAAAAACGGATAAAGTCTTTAGGCTTTTTTAATCGTCGCTCAATGCCTGGCGAAGAAACTTCGAGGCTGTAAGCCGTGCTAGGAATATTCTCAACATCAAGCAGAGTAGCTATTTCACGGCTTGCTGTTGCACAGTCATCCAGATTAATACCATCCTCTTTATCCAGGAAAAATCTAAGTACCCAGCCTTGCTGCTCACGGAGATATTCAAGATCAACCAGCTCACAACCAAGGTCATCCATAATGGGCTGAATCAATTGCTCAATTTGTTCTGTGAGTTGTGCCACAGTTTCCCTCTGAATAATAAAAAAAGCGAGCCAAGGCTCACTTTCTGAAAAACTTCGTTAAAACGATTATTAATTATCACTCCGAATATTTAAATGCAAGAAGAAACTTAATAATAAAGATTTAAACTCTTTTTCAGATTGATTTATCGCGCATATTTTTTCGCAGCAAACTTTCGGCAAAATTTCCTTTTTCCAGGTAACGGCCAACTGATTCAATAAAATCATCAACGAGAGAATTGGTAACTTTTTGTACATCACTGGACACAACCCCCATCCGTTCAAGTGATTTTGTATATGTGACGTAATTTGGACATGTTGCTACAAAATCATGTAAATCTTTTGGCAAGGCCTTCTTGATTAAAGGAATTGTAGCAACTGCATTAATTTTGACCCGATAAAAATCGCCATAATAACGATTACTCTGGTCGAAAAATTCAATCGCAACTCCGTTACCCAACGTCCTTATGTCAACAGGTTTATTCACTTCTTTCTCGCGCTGCTTTTCGAGTTAGCTTCTGGCCAGTAGAAAGATCAATTTGATTAAATAACCCGCGAAGAATTCTAACCTCACGATCGTTCAGACCTGAGCGACCTAAAATTCTCCGAAAACTGCGTAAGATATGATCCGGGTTTTGCGGATCAAGATAACCGATATCAAGCAACGACTGACGCATATGTTGGTACATGGATTCCAGATTTTCACTACTTGCGAGTTTTTTATGTTTAGACGTTCGACCTGCAGATTTTGCTCGCGCATTACTCACTTCATAGAGACAGAGGGAAACAGCTTGAGCTAAATTCATCGATGGCAGACCTTCATCAGTCGGAATTGTAATGAAATGCTGACAGAGATCCAATTCAGAGGTAAATAACCCCCGGTCTTCGCGACCAAAAACCAACGCAACTGAATTTTCCTGTGCGATCGGCAACAAACGATCGGCTGCTTCACTCGGATGGAGCAACCCTTCACGATAACGTCCGAAACGACGGGTTGTCCCAAAGCTCAGCATGCAACCAGCAAGAGAATCCTCAAGATTGTGAAAAACCCGTGCATTTTCCAGAACTGTTGATGCTTTAACAGCCATCAAGCGGGCATCATATGACAGGTGGTCAACCTGTGGATTAACCAAGCGGAGGTCTGTAAAGCCAAAATTCAGCATCGCTCGACAGACCGACCCAACGTTCAGTGCCCCCTGTGGCTCAACCAGGACAACAGAAAGTTGCAACTTTTTCTGCTTCTCAGGGCCTGTATCTTCAGTTTTTATCACGGCCATCTAACAGCATTGAAAGTAGCTGGTGTCCGGGAACAATCTCGCCACAGCGTTTTGCCTCAGCTTCAGAATATGAAGTTGCCTGTGAATCTGCAGCGTGTCGCGAATCGAACAAAACATAGGGGACCGGGTCAGAGGTATGAGTCCTTTTTTCGACAGGAGTTGGATGATCTGGGGTAACGAGAATCCGGCAATCACCAATCTCTGATATATTTTCAATAATAGTTCCAACAACATCACGGTCAAAACTTTCAATTGCCTCAATTTTTTCTTTTATTAAGCCACCATGCCCGGCTTCATCAGGTGCTTCTACATGAACATAGACAAAATCAGATTCTTTTAGAGAGTTGATGGCATACTCTGCTTTGCCACGATAATTTGTGTCAAGATAGCCAGTAGCCCCCGGGACTTCAATAATATTCAACCCGGCATTGACTCCAATTCCTCGGATCAGATCAACAGCCGAGATAACCGATCCTGTCAAATTATAACGCTGTTGATATGTCTCCATAGTTGGTTTGCGTCCATGACCCCAGAACCAGACAGAGTTAGCAGGTAATTTCTTTTCAGCGACCCGCTGATTGTTTACCGGGTGACTATTGAGCAACATTTGTGCTGAATTAGTCAGGTCGAGAAGGATGTCAGCACCCTCACCTTGCGGTAAATGACCTTCGATGCTGTAAGTGGAAATATCGTGTGGTGGGGTGAAGGTCAGCTGATCTTTGCCGTTCTTCCAAACCATCAAATGGCGATAGGAAACACCGGCGAAAAAGTTGAACTCATCCCCTCCCAACTCTTCCTGAAGGGTGTCAATCAACGGCTTAGCTTCCTCAGTGGAAATATGCCCGGCAGAAAAATCTCCCATGTAGAGTTTACCATAGTGAGCTTCAAGCCAGATAAAATTCAATCGAAAAGCAACATCTTCTGGTCCAAGCTCTACCCCCATACTTGCCGCTTCTAAAGGGGATCGTCCCGAATAACAATCAGCCGGGTCATATCCAAAAACTGATAAATTAGCGACGTCACTCCCCGGCGGATAGCCTTCAGGAACGGTTGCTGCCAAACCGATCTTTCCGGTTTGACTGAGTTGATCCATATAGGGTGTCTTCGCGGCTTCCAGTGGGGTTTTGCCACCAAGTTCTGCAATCGGCTCATCTGACATGCCGTCACCGAGTAAAATTATATATTTCATCGTTTCTTCTGCCCTTTACTGTGGCTATCCACGCGGGTGATATTGCTGATGTATCTGTTGCAAACGCTCTTGGATAACGTGTGTATAAATCTGGGTTGTCGAAATATCTGCATGCCCCAGCATTGTTTGAACAGAACGTAAATCCGCCCCATTTTCTAGAAGATGGGTTGCAAATGAGTGGCGCAACATATGGGGATAAACTTTTTGCTTAATCCCAGCTGTTATTGCATGAGCCTTAATGATTTTCCAGAAACCCTGCCGACTGAGCCCTTTCCCTCGGAAGTTTAAAAAAACCTCTTCACTGGATCGGTTTTTTAATAATTTCAGCCGCCCATTCTGCAGGTATTCTTTTAAAATTTCAATAGCGACCTCCCCAAGGGGAATAAGTCGCTGTTTAGACCCCTTACCAAAGGCATTGAGGCAACCAATATCAAGCTTGAGATCACCAAGACGTAATCCTACCAGTTCTGATACGCGCATGCCGGTTGCATAGAGGACTTCAAGCATCGCCCGATCTCTTAGAGCTATGGGGCTGTCACCAGTTGGAGACTGTAATAAAAGCTCAACGTCCTTTTGTGACAGGAGCTTTGGCAGTGTCGACAGAGAACGGGGTGATTCAATCAGTGCCGAAGGATCATGCTCTGTATAGTTTTCCCTAAGTAAAAAGCGATGAAAGCTACGCAGAGCACTCAACACACGCGCTCTGCTGCGCGGAGATAGACCATTTTTTTTCAGAAATGTTAAATGATTCAGGAGCATCATTTGGGTGATATCTGACGGATTGTCTATTTTCTCGTGTTTTCTCAAGTAGCTAGAATACGAAGCAAGATCCCGAGCGTAGGCACTAAGAGTATTGCTTGACAGCCCCTTTTCTACTGCTAGAAAATTAAAGAAAAAATCAAGATATTGATCCATAGAAACCCACAGCTACGCCAACCGATCAAGCATGACGGTTCGTATTTCTTCCAGTTTCACCATGTCAGTAATTTTCTGGCCAAAAATATCAGAAACATAGAAAACATCAGCAACCTGATCAACCTTAGTCGATATTTTTGAGACAGCAATATAGAGTCCCAATTCATTCAATGTTCGGGTAATTTCATAAAGCAAGCCAATCTTATCGGTCGCAAAGATATCAATGACGGTGTAACGGTCTGAGACATCATTGTCAATTTCAACATTGTTGCGTTTTTGTGGCTGCGTGGCCGATACTTTAAGATAGTCGGGCTGCTGACATTTACTAAACAGATCTTCAACAAAAGTTCGACCTTCAAGAACCTCACAGAGATCCCCTTCAACCCGTTCCCATTTCTGCTTTTTATCAACAACTCCACCAATCAAGCTATTGACCTGAAGGATGTCTAAAACAGCACCGGTTTTTCTGGTATGAATTTGCGCTCCCAGGATATTTATGGAATGGGCAGCCATAACCCCGGCAATCTGAGAAAAGAGCCCTGGGCTGTCAATTGTTGCCAGTGTCAGCTCAGTATACTCGGCTTCCAGATTATGCTCAATTTGCATCACAAGGGTTTTCTTGCCACGAGATAAAGTCAAACGCAAATGAGGAATAATTTCCCGGGAGCGATAACTCATTAGATAGGGGGTATGTAAACTACTTATGACTTTATTGATTCGACTTTCAGAGAAATCGTCTAACAAAGCTTTGCGGATATTACGTTTTCTGTTACGGATTTTTTCTGAGCGTTTTTCATGATAAAATTCATTTTTCTCCAATGCATCATAAGCTTTTTCGTAGAGTTCACGTAACAAACTCCCCTTCCACTCAGACCAGACATCGGGGCCGACCGCTTTGATATCAGCAAACGTCAGTAAATAGAGCATCCGTAAATTCTCACTCATTCCCATCAACTCTGCGAATTGACTGATCATTTTTAGATCCTGCAAGTCACGACGTTGAGAAATGTGTGCCATCTGCAAATGATTTAAAACCAGAAATTCAAGGCGTTTGCTGTCTTCTCGATTCAATCGTAGCCTTCTGGCTATTGTTGAAGTCATTTCTGCCCCACGAACGCTATGGTCTTTACCGCTTCCCTTGCCAATATCATGAAACAGAATCGCCAGAAGGAGAAGTTCGCGCTTTTCAATATGACCAGCAACTTCAGTGAGCATGGGCTGCTTGTATTGATAATCACCATGCCACAGTTTTTCCATCTCTTCGACAGCAAATAGCGTATGTATATCAACTGTATAAATATGATATAGATCGAACTGAACCTGACAATAGATCTTTTTAAATTCGGGAATAAAAGCATTTAGAAATTGTAGATGGTGCATCTTACGCAAAGTAGTACTAACATTTTTTGGGTGGCGTAGAATCTCCATAAAAGAAAGATTAATCCGCTTGGAACGACGGATCTTATCATTGATCAAATGGGTGTTATCTCGGATGAGTTGCTTTAACTCCAGGCACAATCGTACTTCATGCTTTTGCGCCAGTCGAAAAGCAACCATCATAAGAGTTGGATCCTCTAATAACTGCTGGTCAACCTTGGTACGCAGTTCACCACGGACAATATAAAAACCATCATCAATATTTCTTTTCCTAAAATAATTAAAACCATTTTTTTTTGGACGAGTACTTGGCTGGGTCGCATTGATGATTAACTTCGTCGACAGGTGCTCCACCTGCATAGCCTGAGCATAATATTCCTGCATAAACTGTTCAACAGCCGAAGTCTGGCGCTTTTTTTTGTAACCAAAGAAATCTGCAAGCAGTTGTTGTTGTTCAAAGGTCAGCTGATCACTCTTACGCTGACCTTTGAAATGGAGAAAATTACGGATTTTCCACAAATAATCAAGGGCCTGATTATATTCCTGAAAATCCTGTTCATTAATGACACTCTTTTTAAGTAATTCTTTTAAGCTGGAAGCTTTGAATTTTACCCGCGCAATCCACAGAGACTCGTGTAACTCCCTGAGACCACCTTCCCCTTCTTTCAGGTTTGGCTCCAACAGATAAACCGACGACCCATATTTGGCCTTACGCTCAGCTCGCTCTTCTAGTTTGAGTTTGATAAAACTCTGCGTATCCTGATTAAGCATGACACGACCAACGGTATCACTATAGCGCTCATAAAGATCTTGATTGCCCGAGATAAATCTGGCATCCAATAAAGAAGATCTGACGGTTGTATCGCGTGATTCTTCAAGACATTCATCACTTGAACGGACGCTGTAACCGACATCCAGACGCAAATCCCACAATAGGTAGAGCATCCGATCAGCAATAATCCGCGCGGTATCTTTGCCAACTGTTTCGTAGAAAAACATCAGGTCAAGATCTGAACGGGGGTTCATTTCGGCACGACCATAACCACCCAATGCGATCAACGTGCAACCAACAAGCTTATCCTTGCTCAGATCAGCAGAAACAGCCTGATAAATACTGTCATTAAGTTGATCAAAAACAGCTGTCAACTCAGTGACAATCTGGCTCCCTGAAGTCCCCAGATCATTGAGTTGGTGGATTCGCTGCAACTGAGAATCAAGAAAATTGCGGGCTGATTCCAGAAAGGAATCTCGGTTAGAATCAAAACCAACGCTAGAATTTAAAAGTTCGAGGGGAAAAACGTCCACAACAGGATCGGTTACAGCTGTACTCATTGTTTGGCGACCTGCTCTATTGTTGCAGAATAACTCTTGACACCTTTAACAATTGCCGTAGCGACCCTTTTTTGGTAATCAGCGGATGCTAAGCGCTTCTCTTCACGGGGATGACTGATAAACCCTGCCTCAATCAAAACAGAAGGCATTGTCGCACCAAGAAGAACGTGAAACGGCCCCTGCTTGACACCATGGTCTTTGATTCGACTGTAGTGGGGACGCAATCCAGCGACCAGTGACTGCTGAACCTCAGCTGCCAAGCGGCTTGATTCATTTATCTTTGCATTTGCCATCAAGTCAAACAGTATCGCTTCCAAATTACTCACATCTTGCAGGGTGGTACCATTTTCTCGCGCAGCAACCTCAGCAGCCTGATTGTTTTTAGACAGATTTAAAAAATAGGTTTCAACCCCGTAGGCTTTGCCGTTGACCGTGGCATTGGCATGTAAAGAGATAAACAGATCCGCGCCAACCTGATTTGCATATTCAGTCCGTTCCCGTAGTTCAAGGTAGCGGTCGTCAGAACGGGTCAGGAGCACCTTGACCCCCAACTGTTGTCGCAATGCTTTGGCAAGAGCTTTGGCCATCTGAAGTACCACATTTTTTTCATAAGTATTATGTGGTCCAATAGCACCAGGGTCCTTACCACCATGTCCGGCATCAACAACAATCAGATGGATCCCTTCATCATGAACTTCCTGAGGGACATGGAGAACCGGCTGCCGGTCAGAGGAACTATTGAGGATTGATGCGATAGAATCATCCGCCTCAACGGAGGTATTCTGTATTTCCGACTGCTGAACACTCAACCCAACCCTGACCGGTTCACCTTTAATATCAATCACCAGACGATGCGGATTTTCCAAAGTCGCCAGCTTATACTCGGAGACTCGATTTAAATCCAGAACAACCCGAGTACGCTGCGCATCAAACTGACTGGCTCTGACCTGTTTCACCAAGCCATTGCCAATCGAAACAATAGACGGCAAATCAGAAGCTAACTTGGTATAAAGCAAATCAAAATAAAGCCGCGGATTTTCACCTTTCAAGTAATTTGGCTTAGCAACAACGGGAGCGGTAAGATCAAGAACCACTCGTGTATATTCAGGACCGCTCCAGTAGCGAATTTTTGCTAAGCGAGGTGAATCACCAACCGACCGATAATTATGTTGATTTTGGTCTACAATGACAGGTTGTTTTTCTTCAACTGGAGGCGGCAATAATGCCAGTTTTTTTTGCGCTTCACCGACCATATCCCCATCAGGAATTTCTGTGACCAGTCGATGGTATAATTTATAGGCGTCAGATTGGTCTTTAAGGTGATTTTCAGCAATTTGGGCAGCAAGAAACAGAGCGTCATCAGCAAAGCGACTTTGTGGAAATTGTTCAACCATATCAGAATAATGATCAACAGCTTTTCTCGCATCGCGATTACTCCCAGACGCTCTGGAAAGTCCATCCCAAGTCCTGGCTAGCAGAAATAATGCGTTTTCAAGACCACTGTCGTGTGGCTGTTGTGCAATAAAACGGTCAAAACGGACAATCAACTTATCCCAATTACTCCGCTGACGTTGTAATTGGGAGGATTTGATCAGTTGTTGATAATCGTGCCGCAGAACGGCGTAGTCCTCTGCAACAACACTGCAAGGTAAAGCAGTCGTCATGAGTAGAAATAGAAAAATAGAATAGAAAAATTTAAGTTTCATTATTTAGAGCATCTTTTTCAGTTCATCCAGCAAAGTTAACGCCTCAATCGGAGTGGTACATCTTACATCAATCGATTCAAGTCGTTTGCGAATTTTATCCTCTTGCTCCACATTGAACAAAGAGAGTTGTGCTACCGGTTGTTTTTGGGGCTGTATTTTACTTTCCCCAAGCCTCGGCTCACCAGAGCGGACAAACTCTCCCGCTTCAAGGTTATGTAAAATTTCTTTGGCTCGATTGATGACAGTTTCAGGCAGTCCGGCTAAACGCCCTACCTGGATGCCATAGGAACGACTGGCACTTCCAGTAATTATTTTCCTGAGGAAAATAATTTGATCGTTCCATTCTTTCACTGCCACATTGTAATTCTTTATCCGTTCTCGGGTCAGTGGCAAATCAGTGAGTTCATGATAGTGAGTAGCAAATAACGTCTTGGCTGCTACGGCCGTATTATCATGTAAATATTCCGCAACGGCCCAAGCGATGCTGACACCATCAAAAGTTGATGTGCCACGCCCTATTTCATCCAATATAATTAAGCTTCGTTGTGTCGCATGTCGCAGTATATTTGCCGTTTCGTTCATTTCTACCATGAACGTTGACTCGCCTTTAGCTAGGTTATCACTTGCCCCGACTCGAGTAAAGATACGGTCAACCACCCCGATTTGCGCAGCATCAGCGGGGACAAAGCTACCTAACTGTGCCATCAGGGTGATCAGAGCAACCTGGCGCATGAAAGTTGATTTACCAGCCATATTCGGGCCGGTAATGATCAGCAGTTGATTTTCAACCGTGTCAAGCTTGACATCATTGGGAACAAAGGCTTCCTTCAGTGGCATACCTTCAACCACGGGATGTCGTCCGGCATCAATCTTAATCACTCCGGAATCATCAATCTGAGGGCAAACATAGTTCCGTTCATGGGCCAGATCAGCCAGAGAAAGTAAGGAATCGAGGGTTGCCAGGACATCTGAGCTTTGCTGTATTCTCCGTCCTTCAGCAGATGTTTTCAATCTGATCTGTTGAAACAGATTATATTCCAGCTCCACAATACGATCTTCGGCACCCAGAACTTTATCTTCATATTCTTTCAGCTGCGGGGTGATAAACCGTTCGGCATTGGTCAAGGTCTGTTTACGCAGATAATCTTCAGGGACACGATCAAGATTGCGATGAGTGACTTCAATAAAATAGCCAAATATTTTATTATATTTAACTTTCAGCGATGGAATTCCTGTCCGTTCTCGCTCCTGAAGTTCTAAAGCAGCAATCCAGCCCTTACCATCACGGCTGATTGTTCTTAATTCATCCAACTCTTCGTTATAACCATCTCTTATAATACCGCCATCACGCAAAACAAATGGAGGATCATCTACAATCGCCTGGTCAAGCAAAGAGGCCAATTCAGGCAACAGATCAATCTGCTCCCGTAAATCTTTTAAATAGTGACTTTGTAGTGGGCTGAGCAGATCATCAAGCTGGGGCAGTTTCCCAAGAGAGGCTCGCAACGCAGCAATATCCTTCGCATTTGCGCTAGCCATAGCGATTTTACTGTTCAAACGCTCCAGATCATAAACACCGTCAAGGGCTTCGATCAGCTCGATCCGCTGCAAACTATCCTCAACAAATTCAGCAACAGCCTCCTGTCGCTGCTGAATCGCTTCTTGATTAATCAAAGGATAATGAATCCAATGCCTCAAAGTTCGCCCCCCCATAGCCGTCACAGTTCGATCGAGCACTCCCAACAATGAGCCACGTTTCTTGCCATCCTGCAATGTTGCGGTAAGTTCAAGGTTTCTCCGAGTGGAATCATCGAGGATCATGAAGTTCTGGGTATGGTAGGTCTGCAATGACCGAATATGTCGCAGTTCTTCTTTCTGCGTCTGCTGAAGGTAATAAAGGACAGCAGATGCAGCCTGTTGTGCCGCAAGCAGATCCTGACAACCAAAAGAATTTAATCCGGAGACCCCAAAAAAAGTACAGAGTTGTTCGTTAGCGTAATCTGTCTCAAAAATCCATTCGGGAAGAAAATTAGACATAACTCCGTCAAGGGGATAGCCAATTTGTTGTTTTAGCTCCAGACTGCGCTCTGAATCACTGAAAAGAACCTCGCGAGGACGTAATGATCCCAGTTCGCTTTCAATTTGTTGCAAAGTATCAACCTGAGTAACCCGAAATTCCCCGGTGGTAATATCAATATGGGCAATACCGTAGAAATTGTTGTCTTCAACAATAGAGACGAGATAGTTGTTCTCTTTTGGCTCTAAAGTGTCCGTATCGGTCACCAAACCCGGGGTTACAACCCGAACAACCTCACGTTTGACAATTCCCTTAGCTGTTTTTGGATCTTCCACCTGTTCACAAATTGCAACTTTATGCCCAGCAGAAATAAGCTTAGCAATGTATCCCTGACTACTGTGATAAGGGATGCCACAGAGAGGAACCGCATCTTCAACACCTTTGTTTCGAGAGGTCAGCGTAATCCCCAAAATCCGTGAAGCAAGGACAGCATCTTCCATAAACATCTCATAGAAATCTCCGAGCCGAAAAAACAAGACCGCATCTTGATAATCTGCTTTTATTTCCAAATACTGGCGCATTACCGGGGTTGTTGTAGACATTCTAACTTCCTGAAACTACGAAGAGATAAATAAAAGGCAAATAAGCGTGTTACAAGGCGGGATATCCTAGCAAAGGCACCTGCCGATGTAAATAGAGGGAAACTGCAGGCAAACATGTCACAACTTGACCATTATCTATTCCAATGCTAAAAAACACAATTCTTAATCAAGTCAAACAATGCACTTAGCAGCCTGCTGAATTCAGCACTAAAAGAGGAAGTATCATGGGTCACACAGAGCAAAAATCCAATCAAACCGATCCCTTCAATCCAGAAAATTATATCATTAATAGCCTGGAGGATGAAATAAGAGCCGATCAAACCTGTAAAGTACTACTGAAACAATACCATCAATACTTATTAAAAAATAAGGAGTTATCTCCCCGTAAAGCTGGCGAGAAAGCAAGCGGTACAGATTATTTTTTACGTGATTTTATGATTGATAATCGCCACAAAAATCCGTTTAAAATGTCACCGGATCTTGTTCATCAATTCGCCGGAAACTGGTATATTATCAGCAACCTTGAACCAAATATGCTGGAACTGAACAATATTTTGTCCGGTGTCAGCTATTTTGCCAGTTTTTGTGTCGAGAACAAAATGATTGCTCAGACTCTGGCAGAAAAAATATCACTCACATGCTCACAGGTAGAATTCTATCAACAACGAATTGATAGCTTTAATGATCTCTCTGGCGATATGTATGCTGCCTGGAAGAATGTTTGCCCACTAGATAAAGAATGAATTGAATATGTTCGGGATCAACAATCCTAAATTACGCGCGGCCAGTTTTTCTATCTGTGGTGCCCTGCTCCTGGCTATTATTAAATTAACTGTTGCCATTTTGAGCGGTTCAATGGCGGTCATGGCATCGGCCATTGACTCTTTACTTGATATCTTAATGTCAGGGATCAATTTCATGGCGATTCGCCATGCTGAGCAGCCCCCTGATCAGTCTCATCCATTTGGACATGGTAAATTTGAAACGCTAGCAACTCTATTTCAAGCTCTGGTTATCACTGGCTCAGGAGGCTGGATCATCTATGAATCGGTTATTCGCCTGGGTAGAAACAACCGGCTTGAAAATATCGACCAAGGAATTGGAGTTCTTGCTTTCAGTGCTGTTGTTTCCTGGTTTATTGCCCGCAACTTAAGCAGAGTTGCTAAACAAACCGACTCGTCAGCACTAGAAGCAGACTCACTCCATTTTCGGATGGATATTTTCAGTAACCTCGGGTTAATGGCAGGGTTATTGATGGTGCGCTGGTTTGATATCCACTGGCTTGATTCCGCCCTATCAATACTGGTTGCATCCTACATCCTTCATGAAGCACTGCAACTGATTAAACGCAGCCTGACCGATATGCTTGATCACGAATTACCCGAAGAAATACAACGACAGGTACATCATCTTATCAGCTCCCACGAAGGCCCAATAGCTGGTTATCATGGTCTCCGCACCAGACGCGCGGGATCTCTAAAAATTATGGATTTCCACTTGGAGGTTTGTAAGGATATGACCGTTGCTGAGGCGCACAACCTAACCAACAGCCTGGAAAAGAGAATAGAAGGAGAGATCCCAGGATCAAATGTGATCATCCACATAGAGCCCTGTATGATTGATGACTGCCCAGGACGAGAAAATTGCGTCATTGATAAAAGTCGGATTCCGGCTCGATTTCATGACATTTAGAAAATAAAAGGATCAGAGAAGTCATGACCTATTTCTTTACTGATCTTCGACTTTTTTATCGGTAGCAATAGCAAGGCTACCAAAACCTGCCGTTTTTGCAGCATCCATCAACTGAACGACCTGACCGTGTCGGGCAGATTTATCTGCCATCAACAAAAATGTCATTTTTTTAGTTGCCAACGAATCGAAGCTTTCCAGGTGGAGCAATAAATCAGCTAAAGAAACCTGCTCGCGTTGTAAATAAATATCCCCATTTGCAGCCAGGTAAACCTGCACTTCCTTTTTATTCAGTTTAATCTGTTCAGAGGATGACGAAGGGAGGTCGATGTTCAAGCCGGGGCGTTCAATGAATGTTGTTGAGATCATAAAAAAGATCAACAACAAAAAGACAACATCAATCATTGGAGTCAAATCAACCTTGGGTGATTCCTGGATATGACGACGAAACCCCATATTAACCCTCAACCCGATCAATAATTTGCATAGTCGCTTCTTCTAGCTCTAAAACTAGGCGTTCAGAACGACTGGTCAAGTACCGGTGCAACAAAATCATCGGAACGGCGATAGTCAAACCGGCTGCAGTCGTGATGAGAGCCTCTGAAATACCACCACCCAGGGTTGCTGGAGTCCCCATCCCTTCAGTTGCAATCACATTGAAAGCCTTGATCATCCCCAATACGGTTCCAAGTAACCCAAGCAGCGGGGTAATATTGGCAATAGTACCAAGCAACCCCAAATAACGTTGCAGCGCTACCGCCTCCCTCTCTCCTACTTCCTCAGCGAGTGACTTAAGATAACCACGTTGTCTGCCACGATTTTTAAGAACGACAAGGAGAATCTTAGCTAGGGGAGATTTTTTTTGGGCACAAAGTTCAACAGCTTTTTCAGCGTTATTCTTCTGCAAATGATTGCTAATCTCTTTCTGTAGCGGAGCCAGGTCCCGACGAACTTTAATAAACGCAAAGATCCGTTCCATAAAGATAGCCCAACCAATCACCGAACACAGTAAAATCGGATACATCAGCGGGCCACCACGGATAAAGAAATCAATCATTTAACCAATCCTTCTCTTCTTTTATTTTGATAGGAATGAACAACATAACCAAAAAATAGCTGTAGAGGTCAATATCAATCAATTCTGATGATTTGACCAGTGACTTCTTCTCCAAAGCTCAATAGACCAACGGTATGATGGGGGGCCGAACGCCGGTCTGTCGGGCTGCCGGGATTGAACAGCAGTATCGAACCGACCTTTTCACAGACGGGTCGATGACTGTGACCAAAAACCAGAACATCGATATCAGCAGCAGAAAAGCTGTTCAATACCCGATTTTCTACACCATTTGGTGGCCCCCAGCCGTGCATCATCCCAATGCGAAAGCCAGATAACTCAACAATTCTCTGTATCGGTAAGGTAGGTTGCGGCTTATCCATATTGCCGCAAACTCCGTACCATGGAAGGGGATAAAAACAGCTACTGAGATCTGGGTGGACATGATCACCAGCATGAAGTATCACCTCGACATCAGCAAATGATCCACTCAATAATTTTTGAGCTAACACATTCCCAGCATCAAGAGAATGAATATGGGTATCTGATAAAACCCCGACTCGCATTGAAAACCTCGGACATAATAACGACATATAATGGTTATTATTTCGCCATTAAATGCTGAATTCACATTTTTATTTTCTTGGACAAGCTTCTCATAATACTCAAATAGAGCTA
This sequence comes from Desulfuromusa sp., assembly GCA_033791405.1. Classification (GTDB taxonomy): domain Bacteria; phylum Desulfobacterota; class Desulfuromonadia; order Desulfuromonadales; family Geopsychrobacteraceae; genus Desulfuromusa. The sequence goes on along the minus strand of JASJGT010000255.1, from coordinate 3,023 downwards.
ATCTATTATTATTTCAATCATTTTTTATATAATTAAATATTCGGCATTATCATTGCGGCAAACTGCTAAGGGTTATACTATACAAGTATAGCTAATTATCTTGACTATTCTTTAGTAAAACTATAAATATTTAGTTTAAATAACTCTTTCGCTATTGAATTTACAGCGTACATATCGGTAGAGGAAAGAATTTAGTAGTACCAATCATAATACCGCATCTTAGAAATTTTTCTCTACAGGAGGACACACTCTCATGTCAATGCGTCAAGAAGCCCTTGATTATCACAGCAATGGGCGAAAAGGTAAAATTGAAGTTATTACGACTAAGCCTTGTGCAACCAGTCACGATCTTGCACTTGCCTACAGCCCTGGGGTAGCTGAGCCCTGCCTGGATATCGAAAAAGATCCAGGTTTAGCCTATGAATATACCGCAAAAGGTAATCTAGTTGCTGTCGTTTCCAACGGTACTGCAGTTCTCGGTCTTGGAGATATTGGTGCTCTGGCTGGCAAACCAGTTATGGAAGGAAAAGGAGTTCTATTTAAAAGTTTTGCTGATGTTGATGTTTTTGATATCGAACTCAACACCAAAGATTCTGACGAAATAATCCGTACAGTCAAGCTACTGGAACCTACTTTTGGTGGTATCAATCTGGAGGATATCAAAGGTCCAGAATGTTTTTACATTGAAGAAGAGCTCAAAAAAATTATGGATATTCCTGTTTTCCATGACGACCAACACGGTACTGCAATTATTTCTGCAGCCGGAATGATCAATGCTCTGGAAATTGTCGGGAAGGATGTTACTAAAGTAAAAATGGTTGTCAATGGTGCTGGTGCTGCTGGCATTGCTTGTGCCAACCTGGCTGTTACCATGGGGATCGATAAAAACAATGTCATTCTCTGTGATACCAAAGGTGTTATTTATCAAGGCAGATCGGAAGGAATGAACTTGTATAAAGAACGCCTTGCTGCTGAAACCGACGCCAGAACCCTTGCAGATGCAATGGTTGGGGCCGACATTTTCTTTGGCGTCTCGGCTAAAGGTGCACTGTCAGCAGATATGCTGCGAACGATGGCGAAAGACCCAATCGTCTTTGCTATGGCTAATCCCGATCCTGAAATTACTCCACCAGATGCCTTGGCAGTTCGCGGTGATGTTATAATCGGCACCGGCCGCTCTGACTATATGAACCAGGTGAATAATGTTCTTTGTTTTCCTTTCTTGTTCCGAGGCGCCCTAGATGTTCATGCGAGTGCCATTAATGATGAAATGAAACTAGCAGCGGTTAAAGCCTTAGCTGACCTGGCCAAGCTTGATGTTCCAGACTCTGTGCTAAGAGCTTACGCTGGTGAGGATATTCGATTTGGCCGTAATTATATTATTCCGAAACCCTTTGATCCACGCGTATTACTTCATGTGGCTCCGGCGGTTGCCCAAGCGGCCATGGATTCAGGAGTAGCCCGTCGCCCGATCAAAGACATGAGGAAATACCGCGAATCGTTGGAAGCACTGCAGGGGCGTTCGAAGGAAATCATGCGCAGCCTGATCAATAAAGCAAAATCCAATCCTAAGCGGATTGTCTTCCCGGAAGGTGAAGAAGACAAAATCCTGCGGGCAGCCCAGATTTTGATTAACGAAAATATTGCCACGCCAATTCTATTGGGAGATGAAAAAGAAATTCATGCCCGGATTAAAGAGTTGAGCCTTGAGCTTGGTGATGTTGAAATTCTTGATCCGATGACGTGTGATAAACGTGGCAATTATATTGATACCATGTTTGAAATGCGCCAGCGTAAAGGGATCACCCGTGCTGGAGCAAAACGAAGAGTAAAAGTCAATAACAACTATTTCGGTTCCATGATGGTAGAAAAAGGTGATGCCGATACGATGCTTTCCGGTATCAATCATCACTACCCGGAGACGATTCAACCGGCCTTGGAAATTATTGGCAAACGGGCCAAACTATCAAAAGTTCACGGCATGTACATGTTGGTTTTTAAGAAAAAGGTTGTCTTTTTTGCTGATACAACCGTAACCATTGATCCAACGGCAGAAGAGCTAGCAGAAACAGCCATTCTGGCGGCGGAAGAAGTCCGCAAGTTTGACATAGAACCTAAAATTGCGATGCTTTCTTTCTCTAACTTTGGCAGTACCAATCATCCATTAACCACAAAAGTACAAAAAGCAACAGCTCTGGTTAAGCAACAAGCCCCAGACCTGATTGTTGATGGTGAGATTCAGGCAAATGTTGCCCTTGATCCAGAGCTGACGGAAGCTCAATACCCCTTTTCAATGCTCAAAGGCGATGCGAATATCTTTATATTTCCCGATCTTCAATCGGGAAATATCAGCTATAAACTGCTCAACAAACTGGGCGGAGCCGAAACGATTGGGCCAATCCTGCTGGGAATGAATAAACCGGTACACGTGCTGCAGCGTGGTGATGATGTCGCTGAAATCATCAATATGGCCGCAGTTGCCGTGGTTGATGCTCAAGGAGCCGGCCGCTAATTTAATCAAGACGAACTAACACAGCCACACCAGGCGGGAGTTTCCAAAACGGAAACTCCCGCTTTTTTCATGCAACAAACTTCCAATCAAAGATGATTATTGCTAAGATGCCACCCGGCAGAAAACTAAATTAAGAGTCAATTTGAAGTGCGAAAGAAAACCAATATGAAATATTGTAGTACCAGAGGGAAAGTCCAGGGATTAAGTTTCAGCGAAGCAGTCATGATGGGTCTGGCAGATGACGGGGGGCTACTTCTCCCCGAAACGATTCCCACTTTGTCAAAAAGTGAATTACAAAAACTCAGCAGTCTCCCCTACCCTGAGCTTGCTTTTCAGGTCATATCCAAATTTGCTACCGATATTCCAGCCTTAGACCTGAAAGATCTGATTAACCGTTCTTATGCCAACTTCGAACACCCGCAAATTACTCCAGTTGTGAAGAAAAATGATCTATATATCCTTGAGCTATTCCATGGGCCAACCCTTGCTTTTAAAGATGTCGCTCTGCAGT
>JASJGT010000254.1:0-9528 GCA_033791405.1 Desulfuromusa sp. | reverse complement strand
TCTGACCGACCTTGATTACGATTCAAAAGGGTGGTTTGTCAATCTGATCGGGAAAATGTAACTTATTCAATATTGATCTTTTATAAAAAAATGGCCGGAGGACATAATCCTCCGGCCGTTTTTTATTGATCGATAAGTTTTATTTAGCCGCTTTACGTGCGGCATCAAGCCAGCCATTCCACTTGGCCTGGTTTGCTGCAATCCATTCTTTAGCATGTCGCTCAATGTTTTTTTGTGATTTTTCACCATCTTGCATCTTGGTATTTTGCTCGTTGATGTCAGATAGCGGCAGGGCAAAAACTTCAAAGAATTTTTCCGCTGCCGGGTTGTCGGCGAGGAATTTCTTATTGGCAACGATCCGAATGTCAGCAACCACAAACCCGAGTTTAACTGGATTACTGACCGCACCAGCGACATCATCGACTGTCATGCGCTCTACTGCGGTTTCCTGAGATGTGAACGGTTTGATCTCGGGCACGTTGATCCAGTTTACGTCTTTACCTGGCTTCAGCTTGAAAATCGTCCAGTTTGGAGCCCAGGTATAGAAAAATGCCGGTTCGCCGGCATTGTAACGGGCCAGGGCATCGGCCATGCCTGCTGAATAGTCGACCTTGACTGGATTGATGTCATCTTCTAATCCGTAACTTTTCAAATGGTGGTCAATGATCTTTTCGCACTGCCAGCCAGCGGGACAGGCGGTCAGGTCAGCTTTGCCATCGCCATTGGCATCGAAGGCTTTTTTCACTTCAGGTCGTTTGAAGTCAGCGAGGGATTTGATGCCAAATTTATCCACTTCTGCCTTTGAGACCATGTAGCCTTGCAATCCGCCAGCCTTTACGACATAACCGACTTTGGCTGCCTTGTCGTAAAAACCTTTTGGGACCTGCCCATCATGCATTGGGAACCAACCGTTGGCCCAGTAATCGAGGTCACCTAAGACTAGACCCTGGTAAAAAATTGGATTTTTGAGCTCTGTCGGTTTTTTTACGTCGTAACCAAGTTCTTTCAGGCCGGCACGGACAATCGCCTCCTGAAAAAAACCAGTATTCCAGGTTGCGCGGGCTGGCTTGACTTTGACCCCCTTACCCGGTTTTTGTTGGTCAGCAAATGCTGGCACCGTTAACGACAGAAGTAGTAAAAACATCAGTATTTTTTTCATTTTTCTCTCCTCTTTATTGCTATGGGTGAATTGAACAAAAAACTATTTCTGGGCCATCCCCTGAGTAATTCGATCGAGGACCATTGCCAATAGAACAATCGACAAACCACCAATGGTGGCCAAGCCAATTTCCAAGGTATTAAGCCCTTGGACAACCGGGGTTCCGAGCCCGCCCGCACCGATCAGGGCAGCGATAACCACCATTGACAGAGCCATCATGATGGTCTGATTGAGTCCGGCCATGATCGATGGCATTGCCAGCGGAAATTGAACTTTACGCAGCACCTGCCATGGGGTGGCGCCAAAGGCAATTGCCGCTTCTATCAGTTCTGGGTGAACCTGACGGATACCGAGGTTGGTCAGTCGGACAATCGGTGGTAAAGCGAAGACGATGGTCGCCAGGATACCGGATACGGTGCCGATACTGAACAACATCACCACCGGAATCAGGTAAACGAAAGCCGGGGTAGTCTGCATCACATCGAGACCGGGGCGTAAAAACATTTCAAACCGGTCGCTGCGTCCCGCCATGATACCGAGCGGGATGCCGGCAACTGCGCAGAACAGGACTGCAGTGATGACCATCGCCAGCGTGGTCATGGTGTTTTCCCAGAGGCCAAGATAACCGATCAGAAAAAAGGTTAAAATCGTAAAAATCATGACTCGTTTGCCAGCGTAGCGCCAAGCAGAAAAAGCAAAGGCAACGATGATCAACCAAGGGGGTAGAGTAAAAAAGAGCCATTCCAAACCGTTGAGACTGATTTCGACCGGAATCTTGAGGATCTGGAAGAATTCGCGGTAATTTAGCACCAGCCAATCAACGAAGCTCTGAATCCATTCATCCAGCGGGATTAACTGTTCTTCAAAATTGAATAGTCGCATATTTTATACCTTCCCACCTTCTGATTGTTCGGTTTCAGGCTCCCCACGATACAAGGTGCGTAAAAACAGGTTTTTGGAGATAGCCCCAAGATATTCACCTTTATCGTTCAGAATCGGCAGAGGCCAATGGTTGTTGGCAACTTCCGGGAGAATATCCTGCAGTGAATCATTGGTATTCGCCGACTTGACCCCTTCTAAATAGGCATTGGGTATCAAGTTTGGCTGCTCGTCACGATCAAGCATTTCGCGCAAGGAATCGGTAGAAACAATCCCTTTAAACACGCGGTTCATATCGACCACATAAGCGTAGTCGCGATCATTCTTGATCAGGCGCTGCAAACCAGCTCGGGGGTTTTTCCCGTCGGTAATGGGGATTGTTACCTGGGTATCGACGGCAATATCACCCGCAGTGAGAATGTTGGTTGGGTCGACACCGCGGAAAAAGGCTTGCACATAGTCATCGGCCGGATTCTGCAGAATCTCTTCTGGCGTACCCACCTGTACTACTTTTCCCCCTTCCATGATGGCAATTCGATCACCGATGCGCATCGCCTCATCGAGATCGTGAGAGATGAAGACAATGGTGCGTTTCGCTTTCGCTTGCAGTTTAAGCAGCTCGTCTTGCATTTCCGTTCGGATCAGCGGGTCAAGGGCAGAGAAAGCCTCATCCATCAACAGGATATCTGGATCAACCGCCAGTCCCCGTGCCAGTCCGACCCGCTGCTGCATGCCGCCGGACAACTCATCCGGCATGCTCTCTGCTCTGGCTTCCAAGCCGACCTGTTCCAAGGCTTGTAGTGCACGTGCTTCGCGGGTCGCTTTGTCGATGCCGTCCATCTCCAGACCGAAAGCAGCATTCTGCAAGACAGTCAGATGTGGCATCAGGGCAAACGACTGAAAAACCATACTCATCTTCTTACGGCGCATCTTGACTAACTTGTCATTGTCCATGCTGACGATATCTTCGTCATCGATAATCACCTGTCCGGAGGTTGGCTCAATCAAGCGATTAAGCATTCGGACCATGGTCGATTTTCCAGAGCCGGAAAGCCCCATAATGACAAAAATTTCACCGGTATAGATATCAAAACTGGCATCCTGAACCCCGACAGTTGTCTCGGTTTCTTTGAAAATTTCATCTTTAGTCCGTCCCTGTTCAAGCAGCTTCATCGCTTTTTTCGGGTGTGGCCCAAAAATTTTATACAAGTTTTGAACTTTTAGTTTTACCTCTTCTTCCATTATTTTTCCTTTATATATTAGCTATTTAACGGGAAGTCTTTCGTTGGGTTGTTGCTTTAATAAGCAGACTTGAACTGCAAAAAACAACAGGAGCCACAGTGCTTAGTCTGCACGCAGAACAAAAAGTAGATCGTCTGCAGCAGCAGCGTCCTAAGAAAACAGCATGATTTGATTGTTTAGTAGACAGAGCGACCCGCGACCTGGTTTAGCAGGTGTAGCAAAACCAAGCGCAACTCTGAAAGAAAAGGAGATCTGCGAAGCATCACCCGGGGTGATGATCTTAACGATTTCCTTGCGGGGCAAGGACGGAACACCCTGGCAGGGTGTCGCCTTGTATAACCTACATAATTACATAGATGAGAGCCAAGGTCAAATTAATGAGAAATTAATGGAGGAAGTGTCTATAAAAGTGATCAGACTTCAAGAAAGGTCAGGTGCAGATCACTGAGTCCAATGATCAGGAAGCGATTGAGCAGTCGTGGTTGATCGAAAATAGTATTGAACAGTTCGTTAACCATGAAACCGGCAAGAATTGTTGCTCCGGCACCGGTGACAGGAATTTCCCCTTGAGGTTGCTGAGTACCGGTAAAAATATCCGTTAACGATTGAGACTTCCCCTTCTGCAGGGTGAGAACCTGCCCCTGATCCCCCTCAATGCCACCATGAATAAGAAATGAACCGGCAACTAAACCGGCTTCCAGATCGAAGCGGCTCGGATAATTATCAAGACAGTCGGCAATGATTGAAACGTCGGTAGGAGATTGAAAGGAACGATCGATACGCTTTGGTAGCAGTTCAATTTTAACGCTGCTGCTGATCTGGTGCAGCCGTTGCTTGGCAATTTCAAGCTTGGGCTGACCAATATCGGCTTCATTGTAGAGAAGTTGACGATTGAGGTCGGACCAGTTAACTAACCCATCATCGACCAGATAAAGCTTACCAATTCCAGCACGGGTGAGTAATTGACTGACCGTTGCCCCTAAACCGCCAACTCCGGCGATCAGAACGGTTGCTGCCTCAAGCTGTTGTTGTCGTTCCTTTCCCCAGTGGAGAATCTGCCGGTTATAACGTTCTGTTACCGACACTTAACCGCCGGCACCGGGAGGGAAAAAAGCAACCACGTCACCATCCTTGATCTGGGTTTCCAATTTTTCGAGATGATGAATATTACGCCGATTAATCATGATGATGGTTCCAGGAAACATCTCCCCTTTTTCATCCAATAACTTATGTATGAATGGAGTTGCAATCTGCTGTTGGAGGCGTTGCAGGAGCTGCTCGACGTTTTCATTTTCGCAGGAGGGAAGCTCAAGCTTTTCCTGTTTTAATAACATTCGCAGCAGACTGTAAAACTGAATTTTAATCATGAGTTACTCCAGGCGAAACAGCGTCTGGGCATAATTGGCGGTGCCGGTAAGCATTGTTTTACCGGGGAAAACACTTCGGGTACTGACCAATTGATAATAGAGGCCAGAATCGTTGGTTTCACCAATCATTGTTGCTCCAATCACCCGCTGCTGCTCATCAAGGAAGACTTTACGGAAACGCCCAGTTGCAGCATTCCAACTACTGATAATTTCACTGGCATCATCCTGGTAATGGCCGATGGTGGCGACGTCAATGCCAAAAATTTGGGTAATGTTGTTTTTCAGGCTTCCTTGATATGGACATTCTCTGCCAAGCATATTCAGTGCGGCATTTTCTCCTTGCTCTACAGCTGTCATCCAGTTCCCTTGGATTGTTGCTTCGCCACTGATGAAATCTGCTCCCTCTGCAGCATCGCCCGCGACAAAAATATCCGGGTGATTACTGCGGCAGAATTTGTCTATAATAATTCCTTCGGCAACTTCAAGTCCGGCTTCAACCGCCAGTTGAGTATTCGGGGTGATACCCTTGCCGACAACCAGCAGATCAGTGGTCAGTTGCGTCCCCGATCGCAGTTTCAGCTGCAATTGTTCTGCCTCGACAATCTCTTCGATGTCATCTTGTTTGTGAATCTTTAAGCCTTTGGCTTCCAGTAGGTCTTCGATGATGGTGGCAGCTTCGGCATCCACAACCCGACTGAAAACTCGATCAGAACCGATTATCAGGTGTTTTTCAATCTGCTCAGATGCATGGGATAATAAGGGCAAACTGACCAACCCGGCACCGATGGCGGTGACACTCTTTGCCCCCTTCAGCAAAGTGACCAGCTTTTCCGCATCGGCTATATGTCGCAATACGCACGCCCGCTCAGATGAGACAGCGAGGGTTCTCGCTTCTGCCCCAATAGCCAGTAATAGCTTGCCAAAACCAATTTTGTAACCGTCTGCTAATTGCAGGGAATGTCCTTCCGGATTCAGTGACATGACCGGTTGGCCAAAGACAGTTGTGGCAGCCAATTTTTTGTAGATGGTTCTGTCAACAATATCAAGTCCTTCACGGGGAATATGACCACCGATGTAGTAGGGGGTCAAAACCCGTGAATAGGCGGGGCAATCTTCGCGATCAATGATGGCAATTGAGGAGTTTCGGTCGTGATGCCGTAAAGTCCGTAACGCCTGTAGTCCCGCTGCACTGTTGCCAATAATAACAAAATCGTAGTTTTCAGTCATAGCAATTATCCCTGAAAATTGACGTGCTTAAAAAGACTGTGCTCCACGTTAAACTACTCAGCACAACTGTTAGTAAACTTGGGACTGTCCCCAGTACCATCGGGGGCTGTCCCGAAGTTTACGATCCACGAAGAACTGCTGTGGTTCGCACCGCAAAAGCCCGGGACAGCCCCCATGCGGGGACAGTCCCGTTTTTGCTACAGTTACAAGTTTAAATAACTAAGCCAACCCAAGAGTCTGGAGTCTCTCATCCGTTGGAATCCCTTCTGCACTCCAACCCCGTTCCTGATAATATTCGGGTAGCATCTGACCCAGCTTACTGACTTCACCCTTGAGTGGACCATCAGAAATGGGCTCTTCCAGAAGCCGTTTCGGCAGCGTATCCTGGGAAGGATCAATCCCTGCCTTCAGGTTGAAAAGCCGCTCCATATTATAGATCCGCTCACCAATTTCCATGATCGTCTCTTCGGTGAATTCAGCTCCGGTAGCAGCTGTGATGAAATTAGCAAACTGCGGCGCTCCGATGGCAAAAGTCGTGAACAGGCAGACTCCCGAAGAATCAACCGTCGCAGTAAAATCCTGGAAGATCTTGGTCCAGACAGCCTTATCCTCGGTTGCCTGAGGATCAAGTTTTTCTGGCAATCCAAGAACTTCCGGTGAAATCATGTAGCCACGAACGTGGCAGGCACCACGATTGCTGGTCGCATAATTCAAGCCTATTCCCTGGATGCCACGGGCGTCGTAGGCGGGGAATTCCAGTTTTTTCACCGACATCGACAGCTCTGGAGCGCCGAAACTTTCGGCCAGGCGGTAGGATCCCATAGCAAGTTTTTCACCGAACCCTTCCCGTTTGGCCGTCATCTCAACCAGCTTGACCATCGCATCAGCATCACCAAAACCGAGAGTCATCCCAATTTCTTCTTCGCTGATCAACCCTTTTTCAGCTAATTCCATGGCGCAAGCCACAGTTGCTCCTGCACTTATCGTATCCATGCCGTACTCATTGCAAATGTAATTTGCCTTGGTAATGGCAGCAAGATCATCGACACCGCATGCTGACCCTAGAGCAAAAAGGGTTTCATATTCAGGCCCTTCACCATCACCACCAAAGCGAGTCCCGGCTAAACCGGTGACACGACCACAGCCAATAATACAGCCCATGCACCCTTTATTTCGCTTCAGGTAGGTTGAAGCTAGCGCTTCTCCGGAAATTGCTTCGGCTCCATCAAAGGTATCCTTCTGAAAGTTATTGGTTGGTAGAGCACCGAGTTGGTTAATGACATTGACCAGAACCGGGGTGCCAAGTGCAGGGAGCCCTTGTCCAGAAACGGGATTCTGCTTAAGCATGCCATAAGCTTCAAGTGCTGCCTCACGGTAGGCTGTTGGATCGGCAATTTTAACTCCACCGGTCCCGCGCACTGCTACGGCTTTAAGGTTTTTACTCCCCATAACAGCACCAATTCCAGTTCGTCCGGCGGCACGATGCTTATCATTCATAATTGCTGCAAAGCTCACCAGATTTTCACCAGCTGGGCCAATACAGGCAACCTTGGCATCACCGTGGAATTCGGCAAGAATCAGATCTTCGGTTTCTTTGGTTGACTTGCCCCAAAGATGTACCGCACCCACCAGTTGAGCTTTGTCATTATGGATCTGCAGATAAGAAGGGTACTCAGCCTTGCCTTCGAAAATAACCATATCGTAGCCGGCGTAGCGAAGTTCGCTGGGAAAGTAACCCCCTGAATTGGAACTGGCAATTGTTCCGGTCTGTGGTGACTTGGTGATGACCATGTAGCGGCCATTAGCAGCACCGTACGTGCCAGTTAACGGACCGGCTGCCAGGATCAGTTTATTCTCGGCTGAAAATGGATCAACATCGGCAGCGACTTCTTCAGTAAAATATTTAGTTCCTAAACCGCGGCCACCGAGATACTCTTTTGCCCATTTTTCATTGAGAACTTCATCGGTACAGGTTCCGGCGGTCAGATCGACACGTAACAGCTTTCCGCTCCACCCTTTTAGATCAAATCTACTCATATCAAGCCTCCATCTGCCCGTCTTTCATTGCATTAACGAAACGCAGCACTTTTTGCCGCAGCGGTGTGTCCTCTTCTTCCAGAGTCAGACACTGGGTCGGACAGAAAGCGACACATTCTGGAGTGTCTCCACCACAGAGGTCGCATTTATCAACTTTGCCGAGGGATGGCACATACTTGATCATCCCGAAAGGACAGGCACTGACACAGGTGCGGCAGCCAACACAGCGATCCTTATCAACGATAACGACGCCGGACGGCATATCTTTGCTGATGGCAGATTTTGGGCAGGCCTTGACGCACCAGGGATCATCACACTGCATGCAGGTGACAGTGATAAATTTGGCTTCATCAAGAAAAACCTCATTGAAAATACGGGAACGACTGGGAGCAAATTCACCTGTGTGCTTGAAAGAACAAGCCATTTCACAGGTCTTGCAACCGATACACTTCGATGGTTCGATGCGAATCAGTTTTTGCATAAGTGACCTCCTTGGACGGTTGGTTATGATCTCATTTGGGCCAGGGGACGGGCTGATGTATTGAGCCGGCAGGTCAGCATGAATCCCCCAGAAATGTGCACATCGAATAAAATTATAACAGCTTTTGATTTTTCAACAACATAAAATATATGCTAAACTCCATATAAATTCTGTAAATATTTCGTTGGAGTTGCCCTTAAAAATGCTTTTATCTGATAACTTTGGCAGGAAAATTAACTATTTACGTCTGTCTGTGACAGATCGCTGTAACATGCGTTGTGTTTACTGTATGCCGGCTGACGGGATCGATAAACTCGGGCATGGTGAAATATTAAGTTACGAACAGTTTTTACTGATTGCTGAAGCGGCTGTTTCGCTTGGAATTGAAAAAATCCGGGTGACGGGAGGTGAACCTTTAGTCAGAACCGGGATCATCTCGTTTCTGGAACAACTGGCCAATATTTCTGGGTTGAAGCAGCTGGTGTTGACAACCAATGGAGTGCTTTTGCCTGAAATGGCGCAGGCATTGAAAGATGTGGGGGTGCAACGGCTCAATATCAGCCTTGATTCTCTGCAGCCGGCCATGTTTTCTCAATTAACCCGGCGGGATCTGCTTCCTCAGGTGCTGGCGGGGATTACTGCCGCTGAAAAGGTCGGACTCTCTTATAAAATCAATATGGTGGTGATGCGCGGCTTTAACGACAAAGAAATCCTCGACTTTGCCAGGTTGACGCAGGAGCATGATTGTACCGTCCGTTTTATCGAATATATGCCGACGATGAAAGATGAAAACTGGCGTTCACTGGTGGTCTCGAGCAAGGAAGTATTACAGCGCTTAAACGACCACTATTGCCTTCATCCAGTTGATCGAGGAGCTTTGGCGGGTCCGGCCGAGGAGTTTGCAATTGACGGGGCCCAAGGACAGATTGGGGTGATTGCTCCTCTTTCAGGACACTTTTGCCAGGATTGCAACAGGATCCGGATTACCGCTTCAGGACATGTTCGAACCTGCCTTTTTTCTGATCACGAATTTGATTTGAAGCCAATGCTGATTCCGGGAAATGTTGCCCAGATCGCCAGTGAATTACAGCATTTGGTCAATGATAAACCTGCCTGCCATACCTTGAATTCTCATA
>JASJGT010000253.1:0-3168 GCA_033791405.1 Desulfuromusa sp. | reverse complement strand
ATTTATCATCCAGATGTTTCTGCGCCGCTTGATAGGTCTCCGGAGTTAAAAAACTGGCAAGATCTCGTGCCAGAAGCTGCTCAGCTTGTTCTTTCAGGTAGTCGCGTAATTTCTGATCGAATTGTTCACTCTGGAGATAGTCAAATATCAATTTGACGATTTTCGCCTGAAAGAGGCCGATTATTTCACGAAAGCGTGGACGAAAATGGTTCGGAACCAATGATTCCAGCGAACCGAGCTGTCTATCAAGGAATGAACCAAGCTTATCGGTTACGGTTAAACGCAGTTCTCGCTGGATCGAGTCCTTGGCGAAGGCGCGACCAACATCATCAGCAGTCAACAGATGTTCGCCGACCATCTCTCCCATTCTAATTGCTAGTTCCCCTCGCTTAGACGGAATAATTCCCGGGGTCAACGGTACCCGAAGTCCGAGAATCCGCCAGGCGCGTAACGGCCGAAATAACATGCGGATAGCGATGTAGTTGGTCACATAACCGATCACTCCACCAAGCAGCGGCGGGATAAGATATGGGAGGTATTGTTGATAATTCATTATGATGATTATACCTTACTTTTCTACAACATCATTTTAATGGAGAGATGCAGAGAAACACGTCAAGTCCATACAACCAATTGCCACCAAGGCTCCAAGTTCGCCAAGAGAACCACAATCAAAAGCACTTCTTAGGTTGTAAAAATATAAGAGAAACGGGTTTTGTTTTTTCTTGGTGCTCTTGGAGTCTTGGTGGCTATTTTGGTTTTCTAGCTTTTCTCCGCGCTCTCTCCAACTCTGCATCTCTCCGATAAATGCTTTTTACTGGTCCATCACAATATGCGAATGGTCGCCGATATTCATCCGTCGTGGCGAGCCAATCAGGTTGACCGAATCCCCGAGCAACGAGTGGTCGAGGATCAAATGGCTGACAATATTATCGGTATTGATAATCGAGTCGCTGATGACACTGTTTTCAATGACACTACCGGCAGCAATCGAAACATTCGGCCCGATAATCGAATTTCTGATCACCGCACCCTGTCCCACATGAACCGGTTCTAGCAGAATACTGTCCTGAACCTCACCATGAACATGATGCCGCCCTTTGAGCAGATAGCGGTTGGTTTCGAGTAAGGTTTCCGGTTTACCACAATCGAGCCAGGCGTCAATCTCTGGTGCTTTAAATTTGAGGCCAGCGCCGATCATCCGCATAAAGACTGAAGGAAGGTAATATTCACCCTTCACGGTTTCCCCAGCGGCAATCGTTGCTTCGATAGCACCAATAAACCCGGCACCATCTTTCAGGTAGTATAGACCGACCTGAGCCAAGCGTGAAATTGGAGTGTCAGGTTTTTCCACCATATCGACAATGGTGTCACCCTTGAGAACATTGACCCCAAAGCGTTGGTAATCTTCAACCTCTTTTGAATAAATTAAGCCATCAGCATTGCTGCAAAGATTTGGAATATCGGACAAGTCAGTGACAAAAATCGTATCGTTAAACACCACCAGCAGATCATCACCCGTCTGTACCGATGGTGCAGCTAGTGCCACAGCGTGAGCAGGACCAAGGCGCTCCTTCTGAACATAATAACTGCATTTCAATTCGGGGAATTTTTGTCTCATAAAATCAGAAATCTGCTGACCATTCTCATCGATGATGAAAATATATTCCTCGATATTAATGCTCTGCAGCCGTTCAATGATATGCTCAAGAACCGTTTTCCCAGCGACGCTGACCAGTGATTTAGCTTTTGTATGGGTGTGGGGGCGCAGGCGGGTTCCCTTACCTGCAACTGGCAAAATGACTTTCATCTTCCCTCCTTAAATAATTAGTCTGTTTATAATTCTGAAGGTGCCTCATTATTCGAGACAGCCGGTTTTTTCTTCAGTCCAGCAAAAGCAGGATGTTTATACAGAGATGCAAGCAAATAATCGGCAGCAAGTCCATTAACAATACCACTTATCAGGGCAAAGAGCAGAAAGAATGGCAATAACATCCAGATTGAAGGGTGACGAATCACCACCAGCCAGGCAATCAGCAACTGTCCTGTTACGTGTCCTATCGCACCCAGAACCGAGACACCGACGGGACCAATTTTATTTTGCCAAAGTTTATAGCCAATACTCATCAGAGTGTTGGCTGCAAGGCCACCTCCCAGAGATAATAAAAATCCGGGGGAAAACAAACTCCCAAGGAGCAAACTACCGATAAGAATACGTGCAATGCTCACAACCCAGAGAGCCTGGATGCCGTAGCTGAACAGGGCGGTCAAGGCAAGAATATTTGCCAACCCGATCCGAAACCAGGGTAGCGGATTCGGTAATAAAACTTCAACCGTATGTAAAGCAACTGCCAGGGCAACAAACAGTGCCAGAAAAACCCTGCGCCTGACTTGTTCCAACTCCAGAGAGTCAACGGCTGATGAAGTCATACTCCGCATCCTCCCCTTTACCGTCCCCTTCGATACGAATCACCAGCTGATTAGGTACGCAGGCAAGCAGATCCCCAGCGTGTCGTGCTTCACCCATACGAATACAAACTTTCTGTGCGCAAGGAGAACTGATAACCCGTGCCCCCCCATCTTTAATCTGTAAAATGGTTATTCCAAAAGGCCCCTCCAACTCCACCCGTTGATCTTTATCCAAAGGGGCAACAAAAATAATTCGGTCATCTGAACTGACAACCACACGAGCTCCGGCCTTTTGAGTTAACGGTAAAAGAAAAGAGAGGACAACCAGAACTGCGACAACAACCAGCAGTTTACGATCAAAAGGGGTCAACCGCTGTACCCAACCAATAGCCTTCATCGATCAACCACCATATGATGCACTCAAAAAGAAGAATGTGTTCGCCAAAGAGAGTTTGCGCTGCCCATAGAAAGATAGATAGCAGCAAAAACGGGACTGTCCCCGCATGGGGGCTGTCCCAGGCTTTTGCGGATTATTATAAATGGCATACTGGACAACAAACCCTCAGGTCGCTGGGTTGTGCCCCCGATGGAAGCTCCGAGGTTACTACAAAATTGCTTGCCTAGCGCTATTCGGGGCTGTCCTCAACAATTTCACCTATCAGATCATACTCAGAGGAATCGGTAATCTTCAGCTGAATATATTCGCCAACATCGGCAACCCCGGAGGTAATCAAATACTGTCCATCAATATCGGGAGCT